>JAKMFI010000145.1 GCA_022425505.1 Flavobacteriaceae bacterium
CAATACTGTTGATGATCGAACAGAAATTACACTGGAGACCAATCCATCGATGAAAGTCACCAAAACCATTTCCAGTATAGTCAGATCAACGAATTCGATTGATGTCTCCACCCCTGTTCAGCCTGGCGATATCATCAACTACTCTATTTCGTTGGAGAATACGGGTGATACGAGATTAACAGGTATAAACCTAGTCGACAATCTTACCAACTCAAAAGGGCCACTTGGCAATCTGGTACCGAGTTTCTCCACAACAAGTACTGGAAAATCAAACACACAATATGGAAACATACTTGAGCTGGGTGAAATCGCCTATTATCTTGTTTCTTATACTGTAGATGCTGTAGGCTATGATGCTCTATATATCAGCAATACGGTAACTGCTTACGGAAGCACAGCTGGCGGTACAGACAATGTAACCGATGTTAGTGATGACGGGGATGAAACTACGGATGGCATAGATGACGATGATGATCCAACAAATGACCCAACCGTTGTCTACACACTTGCCCTTCCATCAATTGAGGTTGTCAAAACATTTGAGCTTGTTGATAATGGAGATGGCATCAATAACCAAGGTGATATTGTCAAATACACCATTACAGTAACCAACACAGGAAACAGAGACTTGACAGGATTAAGCCTAACGGATGTGCTTATCAATGGTGATGGTACAGATGTCACACCAGCTCTGGATGGGATATATTATGCAAACTCTTCGATGAATTCTCCCCCTGGCGAAATTAAAATTGACGAGGTTGTCACTTATCGCGCCTTCTATACTGTTACAGAAACAGATGCAGATAGCGGCAAGCTGACAAATACGGTTACAGCCACGGCCTCAAGTCCAGGGAATACAGATAATGTAAGCGATGTATCTGACGATGGCGATGCAGCAACTGATGGCCCCGATGCCGATACAGACCCCTCAAATGACCCAACGGTCACAACCATTACTTCAGATGCCTCAATCAAGGTTGTCAAAACCGCACAAATTATAGACCGAGATTCGACTGACCCGTCAGATCCAAATCTTTCAGATGGGGTGACAGCAGCAGGAGATATTATCAAATACAGCATCGTTGTTTATAACAATGGTATCGAAGCTGTTCAAATTGATACCCTAACGGACACGATGACAAATGGTGACAATGCAACTGACATGCAATATGATAATGCAGGGGCCATTACCGTGGATACCAACTTAAACTCTCTAAATGCTGGATCTACAGAAACCAATTTAACACCTGGAGATTATTTTGCTTATCAAGCATTCTATACCATTACACAAGCTGATGTTACGTCCACCTTTATTAGTAACCAAATATTGGTTGAGGCCTCTTCAGTGGCAGATAATACCATCACAATTTCTGATGTAAGCGATGATGGAGACAACACTGACGGAAACAATTTTGATGATCCAACCATCACAAGTTTAACCTATGAGCCCGAACTTGAAGTCACAAAAACCTATAGTTTATCTGGTGGTGATAATGTGCCAGAGGTTGGTGAAACCATCACCTATAACATCACAGTTGAAAACACAGGAAATGTTCTTCTAAGTGGGTTAACAGTTACCGATGTTCTGACGGATATTTCAGGAACAACAAGCTTAACTTTAAACTCTGGGCCGACCTTTGTGCCAGCTACTGGGATTACTGAAGGGACCCTAAAAGCAGGTGAAACAGCTACTTATGTTGCGGTTTATAATATTGAGCAAATTGCAGTTGATTTGGGTGGTATTCGCAATGTTGCTACTGCCACTGCTTCAAGCCCCGGAAACACAAATGATGTTCAGGACATTTCTGACGATGGGGACGACACAGATGGAAATACTACAGACGACCCAACCGATATTACAATTACAAGATCACCAAGTCTGGCGGTTTCTAAAACAGCCACTGTCACCGAGGACAGTGGAAACACAATTACAGATCGTGGCGATATTATTAATTATGTTATTACTGTTACAAACGATGGTAACGTAAGTCTATCAAATGTTACTCTCACTGATATTTTGGAAAATGCAGATGGGGATAACCTAACGCTATTTGCGGGACCAACACATGTTTCTTCAGACGCTAGCTCAGCGGAAGGTACACTTAAAGTAGGGGAAACAGCAACCTATAACGCGAGTTATGTGATTGAAACACTTGCCTCAGATTCTGGAAGTATTGTAAACACAATCAACGTAGTTGCCACCTCACCCCTTGGCACAAATGATGTAAATGGCACAGACAGTGTCACCACAACCACAACCGAGGCGCCATCATTTGAGGTGAATAAGACCTACACCATCATTGAAAATGGTGTAACAGGTATTAACCCCAATGACATCATTCAATATGTAATCAGTGTTGAAAACACAGGGAATGTCACGATTAATAACATCACTTATGTAGATACGTTTACAGACCGCTCTGCATCTCCACAGACGATGACCTTTAGCAGCGGGCCTTTCTACACGGGTGCAGATCAAGGATCGGGTGATGGGGTTATAAAACCTGGAGAGACCGCCACTTATATGGCCTTGTTCACAATCACCCAAGCGGCGATCGATGCTGGTGGTCTGGATAACACAGCAACATTTACAGGTTTCTCTCCCGATGACACTCAGGTTACCGATATTTCTGATGATGGGGATGACACAGACGGAAACACTGTTGATGATGTGACAGAATTTATTGTTGTGCCAACACCAAGCATGCAAGTTGTCAAAACAGCGCAAACAACTGACAATAACAATGATAATCTCATAGGCGGGGATGATGTTATTACATACACAATTACGATTACAAACACCGGAAACGTATCTCTTTCAGATTTAGACCTAACAGATACTCTGGAGGATCAAGATGGAAATACCCTTTCTTACGATAACGCAAATGATCCGCAGCTTGGCTCCTCATCAACTTCAAATGCAAACGCAACAACATTGGAAGTTGGAGAAACCAAAACGTATACAGCTA
>JAKMFI010000028.1 GCA_022425505.1 Flavobacteriaceae bacterium
CAGTTGGACGACTCTAGACCAGAAAACGGAATTCCCGTTACTGGGAATGATATGCGATCCGCATTGGAGGCTATGTGTAATGGAAAAGAGATTTCAAGGACTCAAAAGCCAAGTATCGGATGTAATATCAAGTGGAAGAGCTAGCTCACTGCCACAAGCTCAACATCAAAAATCAATGCAGCATCTGGCGGAATCACACCTCCTGCTCCTCTAGATCCATAAGCCAAGTCAGAAGGAATCACAAAACGCGCTTTGCCTCCTACTTTTAGTAATAACACCCCTTCGTCCCATCCAGGGATCACCTGACCCTGACCCAAGACAAAGTCGATGGGTTGTTGACGTTTGTAAGAAGAGTCAAACACTGTTCCATCAAGGAGCTGCCCTTTGTAGTGAACTGAAACCGTTTGGCCAGCGGCCGCTTGTTGCCCTGTACCTTCTTGAATAATTTGATAGCGCAAGCCGCTATCGGTTTGTTGAAAGCCCGCACTCACCTTATCGAGTTCGTCCGCTGGCTTGGCTTTTTGAGCTTCTATCCGTTCCTGTGCCTTTTGATTAAATGATTTAAAGGCAGCAACAGCATCCCAGTCTTGAGCGTCTTTACCAATGCGTTGGATCTCGATTTTATCAATTGTATCGCCCTGAGCAATGGAGTCTACGATTTCTTGTCCTTCAACAACACAGCCAAAGACCGTATGTTTTCCATCTAGCCACGGGGTAGGGACATGCGTGATAAAGAATTGGCTTCCGTTTGTTCCGGGACCAGCATTTGCCATCGACAAAATACCAGCTTTGTCATGACGTAAACTGGGGTCGATTTCGTCGTCAAATTGGTAACCAGGTCCGCCAACACCACTTCCTTGCGGACAACCTCCCTGAACCATAAAATCTGGAATCACACGATGAAAATTCAAGCCATCGTAATAAGGTGTACCCGTTTGCTTCACTTCATTGGCTAAACTTCCTTCTGCCAAACCGACAAAATTACCTGCGGTAGCTGGTGTTTTTTCGTAATGAAGTTGAAGAGTTAGAGTTCTCTTTTGGGTGTGGATTGCAGCGTAAATACCGTCTTTCATGTCAATTTATTAGGCGGCAAATATAGCGAAAAGAAAAGTGCTTAATTGGCAACTTCACTAATAAATTTGATGCGAAAAATTCGCAGGTCATCTTCTTCAAATTCTCCGTCAAACTCATCAAAAGCTTCCTGAATATCATCGTTTTCAGCTTCCATAAAATACTCCTTCAGCTCATCCTGTTGGTCCTCGTCAAACAGGGCATCAACCTCATAGTCAATATCCAGCTTTGTCCCCGAAAAAACAATTGTTTCGAGTTCTTTGATAAAAGTAGTTCTGTCCATTCCTTTAGCATCGGCAATATCTTCGAGGGGAAGTTTCCGATCGATATTTTGAATGATATACAACTTGAGTGTTGAATTGGCTCCCGTACTTTTGATGATGATATCTTGCGGACGGACGACATCATTGTCTTCGCAATATTTTTCGATGAGTTTCACAAAAGAGCTTCCAAATTTCATTGCTTTCCCCTCACCTACCCCGTGGATATTTTTGAGTTCTTCAATGCTGATTGGGTACTTTAAAAGCATGTCTTCAATGGAGGATTCCTGAAAAACAGCGTATGGAGGAACACCAGATAGTTCTGCCACCCTTTTTCGCTCTTTCATCAAAAGTCCATGCAATTTTTTGTCAAAGACTGCCACACCGCCCCCACTCGATGATGGAGCGGATTGGACTTGATCGTATTCATGATTTTCTGTCATGAAAAACGAGTGAGGAGATTGAAGGAAGTCCTCACCTTTTTTCGTCAACTTGATGACGCCATAACTTTCAATTTCTTTTTGGAGTAAACCAGCCACAAGGAGTTGGCGAATCAGAGCTCGCCAATAGGATGGGGTTTGATTAGAACCTACACCAAAAAAATTTTGATCGACAACCTGACGAGTGATCAGCAACGCATTTTTGATCCCAGAAAGAATGTTGACGATTTCTTTAAATCGATATTGTTGGGCTGTATCACTGATGACAGTAAGTAGTTTTTCAACTTGTTTTTGGGCTTCCTTTTTTGGTTTTGGGTTTCGTGAATTGTCATCCATATCCGCACCAAGGCCATTGTTTTCGTCAAACTCTTCGCCAAAATAGTGGAGGATAAACTTGCGCCTAGACATCGAGGTTTCCGCATAGGCAACCATTTCGTGTAAAAGAGCATAGCCAATCTCCTGCTCCGCAATGGGTTTTCCTGACATGAATTTTTCTAGCTTTTCGATGTCTTTGTAGGCATAAAACGCCAAGCAGTGCCCCTCTCCACCATCGCGACCCGCACGACCCGTTTCTTGATAGTAGCTTTCAATACTTTTTGGGATATCATGATGGATTACAAATCGTACATCGGGCTTATCGATTCCCATTCCAAATGCAATGGTTGCCACGACCACATCTACATCTTCCATCAAGAACATATCTTGATTTCTCACACGTTGTTTGGTGTCTAGTCCTGCATGATAAGGCACCGCTTTGATGCCATTGACTTGCAAGACCTCAGCGAGCTGCTCTACACGCTTCCTCGATAAACAATACACAATACCCGACTTCCCTTCATTTTTTTTGATAAATGAGGTAATGTCACGGTCAACTTGATCCGTTTTTGACAGTACCTCATAAAACAAATTTGGGCGGTTAAACGATGCTTTAAAGGTAACTGCGTTTGTGATCCCTAGATTCTTTAAAATATCTTCTTGCACTTTGGGAGTAGCGGTAGCAGTTAACCCAATCACTGGAATCTTTTCATCGATACGATCTAAAATTCCTCTTAAATTTCGGTACTCTGGTCTAAAGTCATGACCCCATTCTGAAATACAGTGCGCTTCATCAACTGCCATAAAACTAACGGGGACAGAACGCAAAAAATCAACATAGTCTTGTTTGGTTAATGACTCAGGCGCTACATATAGCAATTTCGTAACCCCATTTGTGATGTCATCCTTTACCGTTTGCACTTGACTTTTGGTCAGTGAGGAATTCAAAACATGTGCTACGCCGTCTTGTTTTGAAATTCCACGAATGGCATCAACTTGATTTTTCATCAAAGCGATGAGTGGGGAAACAACAATAGCTGTTCCTTTAAGAATCAATGCTGGCAATTGATAACACAAAGATTTTCCTCCGCCAGTGGGCATAATCACAAAAGTGTCCTTGCCAGAAAGCAGGGTGTGAATCACCTCTTCTTGAAGGCCTCGAAATTTAGAGAATCCGAAAAAATGCTTTAAAGAAGACGAAAGCTTATAATCTTTGGAACTCATATTTACCTGTAAAGCCGATTTTGTACATTTGCCAACTAAATATACGTCATAATTTTCAAACTTTGCAAGCTCATCTAACATTGGGCAAAAAATCTGATAATTTGAAAAAGCCCTGTACGAATGGCTGAAAAGGAAATGTCTTTCTTGGAACACCTAGAAGATCTACGATGGCATCTTCTTCGATCAATTGTTGCCATACTGATTGCTGCTTTAGCTGCATTTTTGGCTAAAAATTTTGTTTTTGATGTTTTACTGTTTGGACCAAAAAAAACAGATTTTTTAACCTACAAACTACTTTGTCAAGCGTCCAATCTTCTTGGCTTTGACGATAGCTTTTGCATCAGTGAGTTGCCTTTTCGAATTCAGAGCCGTACCATGGCTGGTCAGTTTTCAGCTCATATTTGGACGTCCATTACCTTGGGTTTTGTCGTGGCATTTCCCTTTGTGATTTATCAGTTTTGGAAATTTATTAGTCCAGGTCTCTATACCCATGAGAAAAGAACAGCAAGTGGTTTCATTTCCATTTCCTCACTTTTGTTTTTTATAGGTGTTTTATTTGGCTACTATGTAGTTACGCCTCTGTCTATACGGTTTTTGGGGACCTATACAGTAAGTGCGGAGATATTCAATGACTTTGATCTCAATAGTTACACCGCGCTTGTGCGGGCATCTGTCTTGGCTTCTGGGCTCATTTTTGAGCTGCCCATTTTGGTCTATTTTTTGACTAAAGTCGGGCTAATCACACCAGAGCTGATGCGCAAATACCGAAAAATGGCATTGGTCATGGTCATGTTTTTATCTGCAGTGATCACACCACCAGATGTGGCCAGTCAAATCATCGTGGCAATTCCTGTGCTTATTTTGTATGAGTTGAGTATTTTTATATCCAAACGAGTTGTTCGAAACATAAACAAAAAAAGCTGAGAAAATGTTGAAATTAGCAGCAAATCATATCACCAAAAAATACGGGAAACGAAAAGTCGTTGATGATGTCAGTATTGAAGTTAGCCAAGGCGAAATCGTCGGGCTACTCGGACCAAATGGTGCTGGAAAAACAACATCTTTTTACACCATCGTTGGCTTGATTAAGCCCAACTCTGGTTCTATCGTATTGGACGATACCAATATCACCTCCTTTCCAATGTATCAACGAGCGCAGAACGGCATTGGCTATTTGGCACAAGAGGCATCGGTTTTTCGAAAATTGAGTGTAGAGGACAATATCCGTTGTGTGCTGGAGCTTACCAAGATGAGCAAGTCTGAACAACAAGAAAAAACAGAGTCTTTACTCGAGGAATTCAGTTTAACCTCCATTCGAAAAAATCGTGGAGATTTACTGTCTGGTGGAGAGCGTAGGCGTACAGAAATCGCTCGTGCATTGGCAACAGACCCTAAATTTTTACTTCTAGACGAGCCTTTTGCAGGGGTAGATCCTGTTGCGGTTGAGGACATTCAAAAAATTGTGGCTCATCTGAAGAAGAAAAATATCGGGATCCTGATTACCGATCACAATGTTCAGGAAACACTGGCAATCACTGACCGAACCTATCTGATGTTTGAAGGGAAAATACTGAAAGCAGGGAAACCAGAAGATTTGGCAAATGATGAGATTGTACGAAAAGTTTACCT
>JAKMFI010000037.1 GCA_022425505.1 Flavobacteriaceae bacterium
ATCGACCCATAGACGTTCGAAATACAGCCATACTCGAAATGCTATACTCCTGCGGTTTGCGAGTCAGTGAGCTCGTTAACCTTCGATGTTCGGATTTATTTTTTGACGAGGGTCTGATCAAAGTAGTCGGCAAGGGAAACAAAGAGCGATTTGTCCCCATTGGACGAATAGGTCAAGAATCCATTCGACGATATTTAGCGATACGGGCAGATGGAAAAAAAGGATTCAGTGATATCTTGTTTCTGAACAACAGAGGAACAAAACTCACGCGAAATATGATTTTTATAATCGTTAGAAAAGGGGCGGAAAATGCTAGGGTCGAAAAAACCATTAGCCCACATAGTTTACGACATTCGTTTGCAACACATCTCGTAGAAAATGGTGCTGATATAAGTTCTGTACAACAAATGCTGGGTCATAGCAGCATCACAACAACTGAGAGATATCTACATATAAGTAAAAAGCATTTACAACAAACGCTTGAGAAATTTCACCCTCGTTCCTAGCTCGTGATCAAGCGGAAACCCTCTCCGTGAATGTTTGCGATTTCAACAGAAGTGTCTTCACGAAGATATTTGCGTAACTTGGCGATATATACATCCATGCTTCTGGAGGTAAAGTAATTATCATCATTCCAGATTTCTTTCAATGCTTTATTGCGAGACAACAAGTCATTTTGAGTTTCAACCAACATGAGTAACAGTTGATTTTCTTTTGGCGAGAGGTTCGTCGATGTATCCTTTTTGTATGTCAGAGTTCGAAGTCGAGGGTTAAAAATAAAGTCTCCAATGACGATTCGAGATTTGGGCTTGGATTTTTGTACACTATTTTGGATACGTTGAATAAGTACTTCTAATTTTTTCAAGAGTATCTCTGCATCAAAAGGTTTTGTCAAATAGTCATCAGCACCTATTTTATATCCCTTCAACACATCTTCTTTCATGGACTTTGCAGTCAAAAAAATAATGGGTGTTGATTTGTCTTTTAATCGAATTTCTTTGGCGAGGGTAAAGCCATCTTTATAGGGCATCATCACATCTAAAATGCAGATGTCAAATTGATTTTGTTTAAATTTTTCAAAACCTTCAAGCCCATTCCGTGCGAGCACGACTTTATAGCCATTCAATTGAAGATAATCTCTTAAAACAGTTCCAAAGTTAACATCATCTTCGACTAATAATATCTGCTTGTTTTTCGAAATCATTTGATTCGCTTATTTTAAGGGTAAAAATACGGTAAATGTACTTCCTTGGTTTGGTACACTAGAAACAGAAATCGTGCCAGAATGCATATTCACAATTTGCTTGACATAAGCTAGTCCCAAACCATGGCCCTTCACATTATGAACATTTCCAGATGATTCTCTATAAAATTTATCAAATATTCTTTTGCGAACAGTTGCACTCATCCCAATCCCTTTGTCTTTAATTTTAACAACAAATCCCCTCTCATCTAAAATAGTTTCCACATCAACGACCAGTTGATTATTTGAGTATTTAATCGCGTTGTCTAAAAGGTTTACCCAAACATTTGTCATGTGAACAGGCGAAATCAATAATTGGATGGATTCGGGTGTAAAACGCTGGCTGAGGTTCCCACCGCGATTTTCGATAATCAAGCGCACATGATCTAGTGCATTTTGTATGGTTTTGTGCGGGTCTATATTTTCTTTGACTAAGTCCAATTCTTGTTTTTCCAGTTGAGATATTTGCAATACGTTTTCAACGTGGGTATGCAAACGTTTGTTTTCCTCTCTGATCATATCGAGATAGCCAAACGATTTTTTAGAATCCTTTAAAACATCTTTATTTTTCAATGCATCCAGAGCCAAATGAATTGTCGCAATTGGGGTTTTAAACTCGTGCGTCATATTATTAATAAAGTCTGATTTGATGTCTGAAATCTTTTTTTGCTTTATAATCTGAAATAGTGATGCGGCAAAAACAACAATGATGATAAAGGTAAACAGCAACGACAGCAAAAGCGTATTATAAACAGATTCTTCAATAAAACGGTCTAAATTGAGGAAGGCCAAGCGCAGCTCGTAGCGGTGTGTTTCATCATCCCGAATAAACAAAGGAGTCTCAAACTGACTTTCATTGATAGCAGACAAGTAGTTTTCAGAACCGACATCTGTAACTTGGTTTCCATCAAAAACACGAAACTCAAAGGGAATTTTGATTTCGCGAAGAAGTAGCTCTTGCCGAAGGAGGAGTTCCAGTTCTAGATTGTTTATCCGCATTTGGATTGGCTTTGTTTGTGCAAAGTCCATGAAAATCGTTTCATAACGAGCTTTGTCCATTGTCGACATCCTTTCAATACGCTGTAATCGTTCGGCAGAACTCATGTTTTGAACCTCATTTTCAAAACTCTCATCAATAATAGTCAATGACTTAATCCTGCGATAATCGAGGATGGGAGCAGAATCGTTACTTAAAGAATCGAATGTTTGGATCGAAATATCATAGTTGTCTTCTATGATTCCTTGTTGGTACAAATAAGAAATATCAGAGCTGGGGCTTCGATCGATATATTCAAAAACCTCTGTTAGCTCTGAAAATTTTGGGGTGCCAATACTGTCAATCATTTTTTGGTATACAGACAGATAATCAAGTAATTCCCTTTCTTTAATCTTCGAAGATACTTCTGAAATTGCGGCACTTACACTCAGTCCAAACTGTCTTTCAAAATTGCTTTCATTTTTATTGATCCATGAACGTTGGATGAGAATAATCCCAACCAGAGAAAGTGTCATCAATGAGATTAATAAAGGAAATAGCCCACGTTGCATACTCAAATGTAATTAATCTATCAGGAACTGTTTGCGGATCAAAGACAAAACGGTCTTGACTTGTTGTTCAGTTTCTGATATAATGATGTTTTCAATGACATAGTCAGCATATTTGCGTTTCTTTTCATCTGACCATTGAAAACGCATCCTTGACTGAATTTCTTGAAGCGTCAAACCATCTCGTTGTTTTATACGCTCAACACGAAGTCTTTCTGGACAACTCACGTGAATTACAATATCGAATTTATCTATATTTCCATGCTCCAATACAATGGCAGACTCGTAAGCAACAACATCTTGCGCTTGATGGCTTAGCCATTCTGTGTAATCTAGATGAACGACAGGATGAACCAAATTGTTTAGATCGTTCAAAGCCTTGGGGTTCTCAAAGACTTGTTCAGCCAGCCATTTTCGATTGAGGAAACCACTGTGATAAGACTCTTTGCCAAAACGTTTCTGTATGCGTTGAATCAAGGGTTGGTCTTGGTTCATTAATTCTTTGGCGCGATTATCTGAAAAATAAACGGGGATGCCATGCGAAATCAACATCTTACAAACTGTAGTCTTCCCACTTCCCATATTTCCTGTAATTGCTAGCTGTACCATCAATTTATAAAATAACGTACTTGACTTGGTGTAATTTCATTGACCACAATATTGTCAGGAATTTTTTCAAAGTCGACTCCAAGAAACTCAGAAACTGTATCAATAGACAACCGACAACCCAATATAAATTGCGAAGGGTCGATTTGTCGTGCTTGCTGAACTGGAACACGTAAACTGACTTGCGCAAAAGCAGGAATTACACTCACATCAATATTTTCAATGGGATCGAGTACCTCAATGGGAAGGCGAAACTCGATTTGGGTGTAACGTGAAATTTTTTGAGAAGCATGCACCTGGGTTTCGCTCCATTTGTAGTTTGCTTGTAATTCAG
>JAKMFI010000054.1 GCA_022425505.1 Flavobacteriaceae bacterium
ATTTGTCGGTGTACGGCTTCGAGATAGTTTGGTTCGCGCTCGTCCCGTGTGTTTCCATCAACAAAAGTAAAGGTCGCTGCCCCTCCTGGTTTGTCATTGGTTTCCTGATTCGCTCCCTCTATAAATAGATTTTGATAGTCTGGTGTTCTCAATTTTGACGCCGCTTGTATAAAAAAACTGTTGTTGGTCGTTACAATTGTATCTTGGCTTCTGTAGTTCCTCGGTAGCTTGATGACTTCTGGAGAAATTGAAAAAGGTGTTTCTCCTTTGCTAAGTCGCATAAACTGCTCGGGGTAACCTCCACGCCAACGGTATATTGATTGTTTCGCATCCCCAACCAAAAGTATCGTGCTGTCTGTACTTGCCGTGGCATTTTCCAATAGTGGAATGAGATTTTTCCATTGTAAAACCGAAGTGTCTTGAAACTCATCGATATAAAAATTTGTGTATTTAACCCCGAGACGCTCGTAAATAAATGGCGTTGGCATCCCGTTTATTGTTTCAAACAACAGGGGATTAAAACCACTTAACAACCTTATGTCTTGTTTATCTTGTAACTCTTGTGTGGTTTGATAAATCGCCTGAAGAGTAGAAAATGGAACGCGCTGTCTCTCGATAAGGTTAAAAAGGGTTTGTTTCTTTCGTTGGTAAGCAACCTCATCAATCCACTCGTCGATTTCGTTTTGCAAACGACTCAAGGCATCTCGTTCGTGCTGGCCAGCAGACTTTTTTAACAGTTGTTGGTTTTCATTTTGACTCAGCAATCGATTGCTTGGAATCGAGCTTGGGTTTTCAGACTGTCCTTTCTCTAATTGATTGAGAAGTTCTCTGTGGGAAAACGATGCCTCATCAATGTTTAAGTTGATGACCTTATCATATAAAGATTTTGATCGTTTGTTAATGGCTTCAATCACATTTGCTACATGAGCTTGAATTTGTTTTTGTAGCTGCAGAAAGTCTGTCCATGTTTTGTCACTCATTTGACGAAGCTGCTGATAATGATTTTCATTATAAACCAGCGATGCGATATTGTTCAAGTCATATGAAATATCCCACGACCGGTTGTCTTTGGCTTTTTGAATGACAAAATCGATCAGGATTTTTGTTTGCTGATTGTTTTCTCCTGTTTGTTCTATTAAAAAATTTACGGCTTGCTCTAGAAATTGGTCTGTTTCCAACATCAATTCAAAGGTCGAGCTCAGCCCCAAGTCCCTAGAAAATGTGCGTACGATTTGATGGGTCAAGCTATCAATGGTCGTAATCGAAAAGTGACCGTAATGCTGAAGAAGGTGGGATAGGGTTTTCGCCGCGCGTTGTTGTATCGTTTGCTTTGTTGTCCCACATAACGCAACAATTTCTAAAAAGAGTTCTGTTGGCTCAAGTAGAATCTGCGCAGACGAAAATTCTTCCAACTGCGTCAAAACGCGCGTTTTCATTTCTTGCGCCGCTTTGTTTGTGAATGTTATGGCAAAAATCGACTGGTATTGTTCTGGATTGTCTGTTTTTAAAACCGCCTGTAAATAATATCGCACAAGGGTATAGGTCTTACCTGAACCTGCAGAGGCATCGTAGATAAGAAAGGATGGCTTCGGGTTTTGTTTCAAAGCGTTTTTGTCATCTTGTCAATTGTTTAATATTACATAAATTTGCTGTTCATCACAAATAAAAAATTATGTCTTTCGAACTTCCTCAACTTTCATATTCTTATGACTCCTTGGAACCGCACATCGATGCGAGAACCATGGAGATTCACCACACCAAGCATCACGCTGGCTATACTGCCAAACTCAATGCAGCTATTGCTGGCACACCCCTTGAAGGACAGTCTATTGAGGGTATCCTTCAAAACCTAGATATGAGCAATGGCGCTGTTCGTAACAATGGTGGTGGGTTTTATAATCATTGTCTGTTTTGGAACGTGATGAGCCCCAGCCCAAAGACTCTTTCGGGTGATTTAGCGGATGCGATTCACAATTCGTTTGGCTCCTTTGATGAGTTTAAAACTGCCTTTAGTGCTGCTGCCGCAACACAATTTGGTTCCGGATGGGCTTGGTTGTGTGCTCATAAGGGTGGGCGTTTAGAAGTTTGCTCAACCGCGAATCAGGACAACCCTCTTATGCCTGGTGTTGCGTGTGATGGGGTGCCGATCCTAGGCCTTGATGTTTGGGAACACGCCTACTATCTCAACTACCAAAACCGCAGACCGGACTATATAGATGCTTTTTTTAATGTCATTGATTGGGGAGTGGTTGCAAACCATTTTGAGGCCGCCAAATAAGAAATCCAAACGATTATTGGTAAAATAACAAAGGAGCGAATCGCTCCTTTTTTTTGTAAAATAAAAAAGGAGGAAAGACTCCTCCTTTTTTGCCCCAAATCTTACCATGAACTTAACCTACTTATGTTATGGCTCTGCTAAGATACATCTTTTTTAGAAACCAAAATACTTTTCAAGGAAAAA
>JAKMFI010000067.1 GCA_022425505.1 Flavobacteriaceae bacterium
TAATTCTCTGTTGTGATCGGTGCTTGTTTTCTATTTTTGCAGCAAACAAACAGCACAATGAACGTACATGAGTACCAGGCCAAAGAGATTTTATCTTCATTTGGGGTTCGAATACAGAGGGGAAAAGTTGCCCAAAACACAAAAGACGCAGTAATGGCAGCCGAGGCCTTGTCTAAAGACACAGGCACATCTTGGTTCGTGATCAAAGCCCAGATTCATGCAGGGGGCCGTGGCAAAGGCGGTGGTGTGAAGCTCGCCAAAGGTATCGACAAGGTTGAGGAAGTGGCGAGCAGTATTCTGGGAATGGATTTGGTGACTCCACAAACCCCTCCTGAGGGCAAGCGTGTCCATCAAGTTTTGATTGCCGAGGATGTCTATTACCCTGGGGATTCTGAACCAGAGGAATATTATATGTCCGTTTTGTTGAATCGCTCTACTGGTCGCAATATGATTATGTATTCGACTGAAGGTGGAGTGGATATTGAGACTGTTGCAGAGGAAACCCCACATTTGATATTTACGGAAGATGTTGACCCTGCAGTTGGCTTGATGCCTTTTCAGGCACGTCGCGTTGCGTTTAATTTGGGTCTTTCTGGCAATGGATTTAAAGAGATGGTACGTTTTGTAACCGCACTTTATACGGCCTATGTACAGTCTGATTCGTCTCTTTTTGAGATCAATCCCGTTTTAAAAACATCAGATGATAAAATTTTAGCGGTTGACGCCAAAGTATCTTTAGATGACAATGCGCTATTCCGTCACAAAGATTATCAGGCACTTCGCGATTTGCGAGAGGAGAATCCCGTTGAAGTGGAGGCCAAAGAGGTTGGGCTCAATTATGTGGCTCTTGATGGTAATGTAGGTTGTATGGTCAATGGTGCTGGTCTGGCCATGGCGACCATGGACCTAATCAAGCAGGCGGGTGGAGAACCGGCTAATTTTCTCGATGTGGGTGGAACAGCTGATGCCGCACGAGTCGAAACGGCTTTTCGATTGATTCTCAAAGACCCTAAAGTCAAAGCGATTTTGGTTAATATATTTGGGGGAATCGTTCGTTGCGATCGTGTTGCGCAGGGGATTGTAGATGCCTATAAAAATATGGGTGATTCGATTCAAATACCTATTATCGTGCGCTTGCAAGGCACCAATGCTGATATCGCCAAAGGGCTGATTGACAATTCAGGACTGGCTGTTCACAGTGCTGTTTTGTTTCAAGAAGCTGCCGACAAGGTACAAGAGGTTCTTCAATAGACAGACACTTTGTCACTAAAATACGATATATAAATGCCATTATGACATGAATATTCATTTGGTTCACAATTTGATTGGTAGTTGTTGAACTTAAAATTTAAAATAATGAATATTATACGTAAAACAACCCCTTGGTTTCCTTCCTTATTTGACGAGTTTTTCACGCGTGATTTTGGGATTGACTTGGCACCGAGAACTTATCAAACCCCTGCGGTAAATATCACAGAAAAAGAGGATGCTTTTCATTTGGAGCTCGTTGCGCCAGGTAAGGAGAAAAAAGACTTTGATGTGGAGTTGGAAGAAGATACCTTAACCATTTCAACCACTTCTAAAAATGAAATAGTGGAAGACGATACGCAGTTTACACGCAGAGAGTTTGACTATGCGTCCTTTACACGCAGTTTTCGGATTCCTGAAACGATTGACACGAAAAACATCAAAGCCAATTACACAAACGGCTTGCTTTCCATCGTTCTTCCCAAACGGAAAGAAGCGATTTCAGAACCCAAAAAGCATATCGAAATTTGCTAAACCAAAACCAGCCCACGGGCTGGTTTTTTATTTTACGAGCTGTGATTTTTTTTCAGAGAAAGTTGAATTTTCCCCGTTTGTGAGGATTGGTTTGACCTTTGCTTTTACGATCTTCTTTTGTTGCGTAAATTCATAGCTGATCAAATCATCAGGATTCGTTTTTCGAGCAAATACATGTTCATAAAAGGTTTCTCTTATCGTTGATAGTAGAATGTCTTTAGACAGTCCAACTTCAGTTGTTACATCGTTTAAATGCCCTCTGACTTTTTCAAGTATGCTTTTTTTGGGAATTTGAACAATGAAATTGGAATTGGTTTCTGTTAAACTCGTAAAGGCAGAGGCATAAATTTTACCTTCGACAGATGACCCTTCATTCATGGTCACCCTTCCAGTACAAAACACATTTCCCTTCACTCGACCGAAAAGCATCAAGTTCTCACAAATAATATCTCCAGTAACTGATGACGCCTTGTCAACAATCACCTTGTTTTTTGTCAGTATAGTGCCATGAAAGGCACATTCTAACCGAATTGATTTGAT
>JAKMFI010000081.1 GCA_022425505.1 Flavobacteriaceae bacterium
TTCCGAAAATTGGCTTTGGGCGTTGTTGCGATTGCCATCCCAATTAGTGTTTCTTTGTTGATCTACAGCAATCATAAACCGCAAAATAATCCAACGATTGAGGTTGTTATCGCACAGCCAAACATTGACCCATACGAGGAAAAATTTGTAGCGAGTGATCTCGAACAATCCAAATCACTTTTTGAACTCATTGCGCCAAAGCTGACCCCAACAACAGATTTGATCCTTGCGCCCGAAACCTACTTTACGGAGGGTTTTGGCTCCTATTTACCAAGCTTTTTATCGAGTCCACTATACCAAACTATTCAAGAAGAAATCGATCAAATCGGAACTGTACAGTTGATGACAGGCATACAGTTTTATCAGCTTTATACTGAATCAGACAAAACCACAACTTCAAATCAATTTGGCGACCAATGGGTTGACTTTTATAACAGTGCTTTTTTAAGTGGGACGAATCCTTTACAAGTGTATCATAAATCCAAACTTGTCGTTGGGGTTGAAACCTTACCATACAAAGAAGTCATTGAGCCCTTGTTGGGAAACATCATGCTCGACTTGGGAGGGACAGTTCGCAGTCGGGCTACAGGAATAGAGCGAAGTGTTTTTCAACTTAACAACGAAATCAAAGTTGCGCCTATTATCTGCTACGAATCAGTTTATGGTAGTTTTGTCAGTGGATTTGTACGCAATGGCGCAGAGTTTTTAGCCGTGATGACAAATGATGCTTGGTGGGGCACAACTCCTGGGCATCGCCAATTGTTGAGTTACACCAAACTTCGCGCAATCGAAACGAGGTTACCCATTGTCAGATCTGCGAACTCAGGGATTTCAGCTGTGATTGATACTTCTGGAGAGGTCATACAACAAATTCCCTATCTCGAACGAGGCGTCATGTCTTCAACAATTACGCCACAAAAACAAATCACTTTTTATGTACTTTACGGAGATTATATTGCGCGTTTATCTTTGTTTATATCTATCCTTTTACTTTTACTCGCAATCGCACGAAAAAAACTGACTTTTAGGTAGTTATACAAATAATCTTATTAACTTAGCAAAAAAATTGCACCTGCCTTAGGCAGGATTTACTCATGAAAATCTACACCAAAACTGGCGATAAGGGAATGACTTCATTATATGGAGGCGAGCGTGTTTCCAAAAGCCATCTACGAATCGAAACCTACGGAACCGTAGATGAACTCAATGCTTGGATGGGAATGATTTCCTCAAATTCTGAACGCGAATATTACTATTCCGATTTAGTGACGATTCAAAACCACTTGTTTGTTTTGGGAGCCATGCTAGCTGTCGATGGGGAGCATACCGAGTTGCCTCTGAAAAAAATTGACACTGATGATATTAAATGGATTGAGAAATGTATCGATAAAATTGTAGCGACTCTTCCGCCAATGACACATTTTATTCTTCCAGGTGGAAGTACGATAGCTTCTCATGCTCACCTTGCCCGATGTGTGTGTAGACGAGCAGAAAGGCTCGCTGTTACGCTGAGTAAAAGTGCATTTGTAGACGACATTGCAGTCATTTACCTCAATCGACTTTCAGATTATTTGTTTTGTCTTGCACGTTTAATCTGCAAAAATACTGATAGTGAGGAAGTTAAGTGGATTCCGAGAATCTAGTCATTTTACTTGCATAATTCCACCAAACCTATATTTTTGCAACCTTAATACAGTGTGTTATGTATTGGACTTTAGAACTTGCATCCTATCTCAGTGATGCCCCTTGGCCAGCCAACAAAGACGAGCTAATCGACTTTGCTATTCGTACTGGTTCACCTCTTGAAGTTGTTGAAAATCTTCAGTCGATAGAAGACGAAGGAGAGATTTATGAATCTATCGATGAAATCTGGCCCGATTATCCAACTGATGATGATTATCTTTGGAATGAAGATGAGTACTAAAATTTAGCAACAGAGTTTAGCCACACAACGACCTTTTTTTCCTTATTTTTGATGTCCTAGACGACAACCTATGAGTATTTTAAATCGTGTTTTAAACGTTTTTGTTGGGGATAAGTCCCGTAAAGATTTAAAATCCATTCAACCCATCGTTTCTCAAATTCATGAAGAAGAGAAAAAAATCTCTACAATTTCGAACAATGAACTAAGAGAAAAAACGAAAGATTTTAAATCCCAAATTCAAGACATCAGAACACCCCTTCAGGAAAAAATAAATACCCTACAACAACAAATTGACCAAAGCGGGGATATAGACGAAAAAGAGTCTATCTACAGCGAAATTGACGCGCTACAAGAAGAATCAAATCAAGGGGTTTCGGCTTATCTCGATGAAATTCTGCCAACTGCCTTTGCCATTGTCAAAGAAACTGCAAAACGATTTAAAAACAACAGTTCGATTGAAGTCACAGCTAACACATTTGACAGAGAGATTTCAAGCGCAAAATCCTATGTTAAACTAGATGGAGATAAAGCGACTTGGTCCAATTCATGGGATGCCGCTGGCAAACAAGTCACTTGGGATATGATCCATTATGACGTGCAGCTTATCGGAGGGATTATCCTTCATCAGGGAAAAATTGGCGAAATGCAGACCGGGGAAGGAAAAACCTTAGTGGCTACACTTCCTGTATATCTCAACGCCTTAAGTGGTAATGGGGTTCATTTAGTAACGGTAAATGATTACCTCGCCAAGAGAGACAGTGCATGGATGGCGCCTATTTTCGAATTTCACGGTCTTAGTGTGGATTGTATCGATTATCACAAGCCCAACTCCCCCGAACGTCGAAAAGCATATCTGGCAGACATTACATATGGTACAAACAATGCTTTTGGGTTTGATTACCTGCGAGACAATATGGCACACTCAACTGAGGATATGGTACAGCGTGTTCATAACTACGCGATTGTGGATGAAGTTGACTCTGTCTTGATTGATGATGCGAGAACACCATTGATTATCTCTGGTCCTGTACCAGAGGGCGATCGACACGAATTTACCGAGCTCAAACCAAAAATAGCTCAACTTGTACAGAACCAAAGGCAATATATCAACACGATATTGGCTGATGCCAAAAAGCATATCGTCGAGGGCAATACCGTTGACGGTGGATTTATGCTCCTCCGTGCTTTTCGAGGATTGCCAAAAAACAAGGCACTCATCAAGTTTTTGAGCCAAGAAGGCGTTCGACAACTCTTGCAAAAAACCGAAGGGCAATACATGCAAGACAACAACCGGGAAATGCCCAAAATTGATGCGGAATTGTTTTTCGTTATCGATGAGAAAAACAACCAAATCGAACTCACAGATAAAGGGGTTAAGCACTTGTCTGATGATAAAAATACTGCCGACTTTTTTGTGCTACCCGATTTGGGTGCCGAAATCGCAAAAATTGAAAGCAAAGGTCTAGAGATCGAAATCGAAACGGAAGAAAAAGAGAAACTATTTGGTGAATTTAGTGTGAAAAGCGAGCGGATTCACACCTTGAATCAATTGTTAAAGGCCTATACCCTTTTTGAAAAAGACATTGCCTATGTGGTGATGGACAACCAGGTGAAGATAGTCGATGAGCAAACGGGACGGATTATGGAAGGTCGTCGCTACTCTGACGGCTTGCATCAAGCTATAGAAGCAAAAGAAAATGTGAAAATTGAAGCTGCCACCCAAACCTTTGCTACAATCACACTTCAAAACTATTTTCGAATGTATCGTAAACTGGCAGGTATGACGGGCACCGCGATCACAGAAGCTGGGGAGTTTTGGGAAATCTATGAGCTTGATGTTGTCGAAATTCCCACCAACCGACCAATTGCGCGAAATGATGAAAACGATCTGATCTATAAAACCAAACGAGAAAAGTATAATGCGGTTATCGATCAGGTAACGCAGCTATCCAATGCTGGACGCCCCGTATTGATTGGTACAACTTCTGTTGAGATTTCAGAACTCTTGAGTAGAATGCTACAGCGGCAAAACATCAAACACAATGTACTCAACGCCAAGTTGCACAAAAAAGAAGCAGATATCGTAGCAGAGGCAGGAGACGCAGGTATTGTGACCATTGCTACAAACATGGCTGGACGTGGAACAGATATCAAAATAAACGATGCTGTCAAAACTGCTGGTGGACTCGCGATTATCGGTACAGAACGTCATGATTCCCGCCGAGTGGATCGCCAACTTCGCGGACGTTCAGGTCGACAAGGAGATCCCGGTAGCACTCAATTCTATGTCTCACTAGAAGACAATTTGATGCGATTGTTTGGCTCTGAGCGAGTTGCTAAAATGATGGATCGTATGGGGATCAAAGAAGGTGAGGTAATCCAACATTCTTTGATGACCAAATCGATTGAACGTGCCCAGAAAAAAGTAGAAGAAAACAACTTTGGTATTCGAAAACGTCTTCTTGAGTATGACGATGTGATGAATGCCCAAAGAGAAGTGGTTTATAAACGACGTAAACACGCACTGAAAGGAGAGCGATTGAAAGTAGACATTGCCAATATGGTTTATGAGACCGCTCAAAGTATTGTTGAAAACAACCGAGAAACCAAAGATTTTAAAAACTTTGATTTTGAACTGATTCGTTTCTTTTCCATGAGCTCGCCCGTTGATGCCCAAGAATTTGAAACCATAGAACATACCAAGTTGGTCGATCAGGTTTACGAAGCTGCATATGAGCGTTTACAGAGCAAAACCAAACAAAGCGCAGAACAAGTATTCCCTGTGATCAAGGATGTATATGAGAATCCTGCAAATAAGTTTGAGCGTATCGTTGTACCGTTTACGGATGGCAAAAAAACCTTGAATGTGGTTACAAATTTGAAAAACGCTTATGAATCGGAGGGAAAGCAGCTCATAGAAGACTTTGAAAAAAATATCAGCTTAGCGATTATTGACGATTCTTGGAAAGAGCACCTGCGCAAAATGGATGAGCTTAAGCAATCTGTGCAATTGGCAGTCCACGAGCAAAAAGACCCTTTGTTGATTTACAAATTTGAGGCGTTTGAGCTCTTCAAGACTCTAATGGATAAAATCAATCGAGATATTGTCTCCTTTTTGTTTAAAGGCGAATTGCCTGCTCGTGAAAGCCAACCCATACGGGAAGCGCGAAATGTGCGTCGTAAACAAAATATCCAAGTCTCAAAAGAAGAGGTGTTGAATAGCGATGAAATGGCAATGCGGAATCGTCAGGTTGGTGCATCGGCAGGACAAAGACAAAGAGAAGTGGTGGAAACCATTGTCCGCCAAAGACCTAAAATTGGGAGAAACGAAAAAGTTGAGATTCAACACATCACTTCAGGAGAGCGAAAAACGGTTAAGTTCAAACAAGCCGAACCACTACTCATCAAAGGAGAATGGGTTTTGATTGAAACATCATGATTGTAATCATTGGTCCTGCACATCCATATCGAGGTGGGATTGCTGACACCAATGAGTCTTTAGCACAAGCTCTGATTGAGCAGGGTCAAGATGTTGAAATCTTTTCATTTTCACGACTGTATCCAAGTCGGCTTTTCCCTGGAAAAACACAATTTAGCAGTAAAGAAAAACCAGAGGGAATTGATATTGAAAGATGTATCGATTCGATTGGACCGAACTCTTGGCGAAAGACTGCCAAAGCAATCAATAAAATGTCACCCTCACTCGTTATTTTTCGCTATTGGACTCCATTTTTGGGACCTTGTCTGGGAACGATTGCACGCTTGATCAAAACCAAATGTGTAACCATCGTTGACAATGCCATCAGTCACGAGCCAAAATTTGGCGAGTCTTTTTTTCTCCGCTATATGTTAGCAGCACAAGATGGCGTGATTTCACTATCTCATCACACTTCAAAACAGCTAAACTTTATTAAATCAAAGCCATGTTTGACGTATCCACACCCCATCAACAAAGGGCTTGCACCAATGATTGAAAAAGAAAAGGCAAGATCGATTCTAGGTCTGGATCACAATGCGCCTGTTGTCTTGTTTTTTGGGTTGATTAGAAAATACAAAGGGGTTGGACTATTGATTGAGGCGATTTCTCAACTCAAAAATCAAATCCCAGATTTACGTGTTTTAATCGTTGGCGAGCCATACATTCCGATAAGCCCATATTTAAAACAAACAAAAGAACTTGGCGTGGAAGAAACCATAAGCTTTCACACTTCCTATGTAGAGGACAAAGATGTTGGGGTATGGTTTTCTGCGTGTGATTGCGTTGTACAGCCCTATCAAGCAGCAAGTCAAAGTGGAATTACACCAATGGCATTGTATTATCAACGTCCGATGGTCGTTACTGATGTTGGCGGGTTGTCTGAAGGCTTAGACATGCCAGTAGCTAAAATCGTTTCTCCATTTGCAAGTTCAATCGCAGCTGGCTTGGAGACAATTTTAAAAGCGAATCCCACTTCGAAAAAAGATTTTACAGCCCACCAAGAACAAAGAAGCTGGAAAAATTTTGCGCAAAAAATCCTGACTTTTGCACAATCTTTGTAGCATACAACCAAAATCATTATTATGAAAACACTTATCACCTACTTTTTCACTGGACTCATTTACCTTCTGATGTCATCTTGCCATATCGCACCGCCAAAAATGATTGACAATCCCACTGCCGTTGGGCTACCAAATTCGATAGAACTACAAGAATATAAAACAGCTTATTTCGCATCAGGGTGTTTTTGGTGTGTAGAAGCCATTTATGAAAGTGTATATGGCGTTGAAGAAGTGATTTCTGGATATGCTGGCGGAACGACCGTAAACCCCAATTATCAACAAATTGGAACTGGACGAACTGGTCATGCAGAGACTGTTGAGGTGTATTACGACCCGAGTAAAGTAGACTTTAAAACGCTTCTAGCTGTTTTTTTTAATTCCCATGACCCAACGACAAAGAATCGACAAGGACCAGACTCAGGCACGCAATACCGCTCCATTGCTTTTTACAACGATGATAGCGAAAAGAAAATCATTGAAAACTATATTGCAGAGTTGACTCGCGATCAGGTGTTTGATAAACCCATTGTTACCGAAATCAAGCCGCACACCGTATTTTATAAAGCTGAAGAATACCATCAGGATTTTGAAAAGCTCAATCCGCTTCACCCCTATGTACGTCAGATTTCCATTCCTCGATTGAATCGATTTAAGAAAACAAGCCCAGAAGTTTTAAAAGAGTCAAAATAGGAACATTTTAAATCTAAGGGAGTAAATATCGGCGTGCCGTTCGCGCAAACACCAAACCAATCGCTGACCCAAAAAGAGCACCACAAACGATATCGATGGGGTAATGTACACCAACATATACTCTACTGTATGCAACAATAGCTGCCCACAAAACCAGCCAACGCATGGCAGGATATATTGATTTAAAAAATGTGATAAAGAAAATAGCTAAGGCAAAAGAGTTTGAGGAATGGCCAGAGAAAAATCCATACAGCCCGCCACAACGATCTTTTACCAATCGCATCAAGGGTGCAATATCAGGGTCATGACAAGGACGTAATCGTGCGAATCCGTCTTTAAACAAATTGGTAATTTGATCTGTACAAGTGATCAATAAAGCAATGGTAAAGACAAACCACAGCCCCTTTTTCCATCGGATATATCGGAAAGTATAGATCAGTAATACCACATAAAGTGGAATCATATTGAATTTGTCGGTCATAAACAGCCAAAACCCATCCCATGACTCAGATCCGAGAGTGTTTAGATACAAAAAGAGTTGTTCGTCAAGTTGAATCATTCGTATGATGATATTTGTTGATCATAAAATTGGGTAGCTTGCTCAACCCAATGTACTACTTCTTGCGTTGCGATTTCTTTATCTTCAGCAGTAAATGATTCCCACCATTCAATCTCATCGTTTTGAAGATTGATCACAAAGCGAGGGAAAGCGGTATGGATTACAAAAATAGAATCTGGATATTCAGATGAATCCGCTAAAAGAAATTCAGGTAGTTGTTCCATTGTTACGAATAAGTTTGTTGGTCTGGTATAAAAAACGAAGATACAACAACAAGGAAGATGCCACCAAACCAGATAAAAGTCCAATCCAAACCCCAAAAGCCCCTAAGGGCGTGTAAAGGCCAAGGTAAACCATGGATGTAAACCCAACCAAGCCGTAAGACGCAAAGCATATCCAAGTCGGAATAATCACGTCTTGCAATCCGCGAAGCGCACCAAGGGCAACAACTTGAGCGCCATCAAAAATTTGAAAAAAGGCAGCAACCAAAAATAAGGATGAGGCAATGGTTGCGACTTCTACCACATCGGCTGCTGTCGATGATTCGAGATACAACCAAGGAAAAGAGTCTTTGGCAAAAATAAAAACCACTGCAAAGACAATATCAATCAAAAGTGTGAGTAAAAAAACTGACTGGGCAATCCTTCTCAAGTCCACAAAAGCACCCAAACCCTTTTGATTCCCAACCCGAACCATAGCTGCCACACTCAACCCCATGGCTACCATAAAGGTCATGGAAGAAATATTGAGTGCAATTTGATTTGCTGCCTGTTCGTTTTTTCCTAGCAGCCCACATACCCATATCGCAGAGGTAAAAAATGCAACTTCAAAAAGCATTTGAAGAGCAGATGGAAAGCCCAATTGAAAGAGCTTACGCATTTGAATTTTTGAATATGCCATCTGCCATATCCCTTTGATATAATATGATAAATGTTTGTGGTAGCGAATCAAAACGATCAATGCAAATAGCATCACTAATCGAGAGATGAGTGTTCCAATTGCAGCACCTGTAACACCCCAAGCGGGGAAACCCCATTTACCAAAAATCAACACATAATTGACAAGCACGTTGACCACGTTGGCAAGCACAGTCGCATACATGGAGTAACGAGTCAGCGACATTCCATCCGTAAATTGTTTAAAGGCCTGAAAAACAATTAATGGGAAAAGAGAGGCAGAAACCCATTTCAAATACGGGAATGCCAATTCGACAACTTCTTCTGGCTGGCCCATAGAAAACATCAGGTCTCGTGAAAGGTAAACAGATAAAAACAGAGCCAAACCCAAAGCTAGACACCACAGCAGACCGTGATAGAAAATCGACTTGACCTCATCTGGGCGTTTGGCTGCGTCTCCCTCGGCTACCAAGGGTGTAATCGCAGTTGAAAACCCAATTCCAACCGACATCGCAATAAAAATAAAGCTGTTACCTAATGAAATTGCTGCCAATTCAGCAGTCCCCAGTTGCCCTACCATTACATTATCGATAAACTGAACAAAGGTGTGACCCAACATTCCGATAATGACTGGGTAGGATAACTTTAAGTTATAGGAAAATTCTTTGGTGTACGCCGTAAGATTCAAATCCGTCCGATTATTTGGTTTCTAAAGGTGATCCCCCGACAAGTCCATAGGTATCGTACAAATAAATGAGAGAAGTTAGGGTGGCAGCACCCAATTCGAGTTCTCTTTTATTCACAGCATCAAAGGTGTCGGTTGCTGCATGGTGATGGTCAAAGTATCGTTGGGAATCGGGGCGCAACCCAGCCAATACATTGGTTTTGGTTTTCAACGGACCGATGTCTGCTCCACTCCCACCCTTTTCAAAGTAATGGATCAAATACGGCTTGAACAAGGGTTCCCATGATTGCACCTGTTCAAATTCGTAATCTGGAAGGTCAAAATTAAATCCTCTTGGGGTAAATCCCCCTGCATCAGATTCGAGTGCGAAAATATGTGTTTCCCCTTTCAAGGCAGCCATTTCGGCATACTTACGTCCTCCTCGGAGACCGTTTTCCTCATTCATAAACAATACCACACGAATTGTGCGTTGGGGTTTGTAGTCCAACTCTTTGAAAAGACGTAACACTTCCATAGACTGTACACAGCCCGCACCGTCGTCATGGGCGCCATCGCCAATATCCCAAGAATCGAGATGACCGCCTACCA
>JAKMFI010000100.1 GCA_022425505.1 Flavobacteriaceae bacterium
CGGCAGTGAGTTTGTCTGCCAACTGGATGTGGCCTTGTAACAATCCTGGTGAAAATGCACGCTTATACAATGCGGTTGAGGCCTGTGCAGACTTTGCCATTTCTTTGGGCATCAACATCCCAACGGGCAAAGATTCCCTGTCGATGAAGCAAAGGTATGGCAACAAAGAAGTACTGGCTCCGGGAACGGTGATTATATCGGCATCCGCATCATGTAGTAATATCAAAGATGTCGTTCGGCCAATGGCACGACCGTTTCAGGGTAAGCTCTACTATGTTTCGATGAGTGATTCGAGCTATCCACTTGGTGGATCTGCCTATGCGCAATTGAAAAATTATGTGGGCAGCCAAGTACCTGATGTCAGCGATGCTGCGCGATTTAAAGCCAGTTTTAATGCTTTACAAGACCGAATCAAAAAGGGGGAAGTCGTGTCTGGTCATGATATTGGCTCTGGAGGACTCATTACCACTTTACTCGAAATGTGTTTTGCCGAAAATAAAGTAGGTCTGCAAATTGATTTATCTGCTTTTGACGAGCAAATTTTATATGCCGAAAACCCTGCTGTTGTGATTCAAACCAGTGTAGAGAGTGCAAAATATCTGAGTGATAAAGGTGTGTCTATCGTTGAAATCGGGGAAGCAGATGAATCAGATGTGCTCAAAATACAGTGCGTTAACGAATCTTTAGAGTTTCATGTTCCAACCTATCGAAAGCACTGGATGACCACTTCATATCTGATGGATAAAAACCAAACAGACCCAAGCAAAGCAAAGGAACGATTTGACAATGTTGTTAAAACGCCATTACGATTTACATTCCCGACTTCATTCAGTGGAAAACTACCCCTTGTGGACGAAGGGAAACGAATCAAAGCAGCCGTGATTCGTGAAAAAGGGAGCAACTCGGAGCGTGAGATGGCCTACATGATGAATATCGCAGGATTTGAGGTCAAAGATATTCATATGACCGATTTGATGACTGGTCGTGAGGATCTTACGGATGTCCAACTCATAGTCGCAGTCGGCGGATTTTCAAACTCTGATGTACTTGGTTCGGCAAAAGGATGGGCAGGTACCTTTACCTACAACGCCTTAGCCAAAAAAGCGATCACCAATTTTTTTAATCGACCCGACAGCCTTTCCTTGGGTGTATGCAATGGCTGTCAGCTTTTTATCGAACTGGGTCTTTTACACCCAACCCATGATCAAAAACCTAAAATGCGTCATAACCTCTCTGGAAAATTTGAATGTGTTTTTAGTACAATTGATATTCAACCCAACAATACCGTTTTATTTCAGGGGTTAAGTGGCTCCAGACTCGGGATTTGGTCAGCACATGGAGAAGGCCGATTTGAACTCCCTCAAGACCAAGCTGATTATCAAATTGTCGGCAACTACTCCTATGATCAGTATCCTTCAAACCCCAATGGTTCAGATTATGGAATCGCCATACTGAGCAGTGATGATGGGCGTCATGTTGTTATGATGCCTCATTTAGAACGCTCAATATTTCCATGGAATTGGGCTCATTATCCAGCAGACCGAAAATCAGATGTTATCTCCCCTTGGATTCAGGCCTTTGAAGATGCCCACAAGTGGTTTTATGCTGGCAACTAGCTAGGTAATTATTTTTTCTTTTCGAGAAATAAATGCATATTTGTTACTACACATTCAATCGAAAATCAAATTGAACGCACCGATTCGCTTATTTGACATCCTCGAAAATCAAGTAAAGACTTTACCTGTAAAACGAGCTTTGAATACCAAGTATAATGGCAAATGGGTCTCTACTTCTTCTGAAGAATTTTTAGGGCAATCAAACCAAATCAGCCGTGGTTTACTCCAGCTTGGTTTGAGCAAAGGAGACAAGGTCGCCATCATTTCTTCTAATAACCGAACAGAGTGGTGTATTATTGATATCGGGGTTCTTCAAATCGGGGGAATTGATGTTCCGATTTATCCGACCATCACCGCAGAAGATTATGCGTATATCATCAATCACTCTGAATCAAAATACTGTTTTGTTTCGGATCAAGAGGTCTTTGATAAAATCAAATCCATTCAAAAAGAATGTCCGAATCTAAAGGAAATCTACAGCTTTGATGAGATCAAGGGATGTAAGCATTGGACTGAGGTTCTCGATCTTGGAAGAGACGCTGCTCATCAACCAAAAGTGATTGCGATTAAAGAGTCTGTACTCCCCCACGACATGGCAACCATCATATATACCTCTGGTACTACGGGAACGCCCAAAGGTGTGATGTTGAGTCATAATAATATTGTCTCCAATGTGTTTGCTGCACAAAAACGCCTACCACTCGAATATGGAAAAGCAGTCGCATTGAGCTTTTTACCGCTATGTCACATTTATGAAAGAATGTTGATGTATCTCTATCAAATTACATCAACAGAAGTACATTTTGCCGAATCACTGGAAACCATTGGAGAAAATCTAAATGAGGTCAACCCAGATGTGATGACTGCTGTTCCTCGATTACTGGAAAAATTATATGACAAAATCTATGGTAAAGGGCAAACACTAACAGGCGTCAAAAAGAAATTATTTAACTGGGCTGTTGATGTTGGACTCGCTTATGAACCCTACAAAAAGAATGGCTTGGTTTACAGTCTTAAACTCTCAATCGCTCGCGCATTGATTTTCAAAAAATGGAAAGCTGCACTGGGCGGTAATCTCAAGCTGATTGCTTCTGGGAGCGCTGCCTTGCAACC
>JAKMFI010000105.1 GCA_022425505.1 Flavobacteriaceae bacterium
CTTCTACCCTGACCTTGGTGCCTTCATGCAGTTGCACCAAAATCTCAGAACGCAAGTTGGGCTCGGAGCGGAAGTCGGTCGTTTGCGCAAAAATAATCGCCTCGGACTGCTGTGCGTCTCGAGCTTGTCTGTCCAACGCCAAACCAAAACTGCTCACACTCAACACTGCCAACATTAGCGAAAGAACAAAAAATTGACGTTTTTGCCGAGACTGCCCGCTTTGCAAGTACACCGCAAATGCTAAGCACGCCAATGCCAATAACCCAATCACCAATCCACTCCACAATGGGAGGGAAAACGTGCCCGAAAGACTATTGATAAATGCATCAAAGGCATTTGGTGGTAACTCTTCAATAACGTCTATAGTCATGTTTTGGGCAAAGCGCAAGTTGTGCTGAATGTCCTCATTTGTAGGGTCGAGTAAGTGTGCCTTTTCATAGTTGAGAATACTCGGGGCAATGCGGTTGAGCTTATAGTGGGCGTTACCCATATTAAAATACAATTCGGAAGAATGCAACCCGAGCTGGACGATGGAATCATAGCCCTCTAGAGCTTGCTCATAACTGCCGAGGTTGTAGTTTTTGTTGGCCCGTGAAAATATAGAATCCAGGGTTTGTGCTTGCAATTGCAATGCTAGTAAAGACAAGAAAATCATGTGCATTCGCATCTTACAATTGTTTATCGATTTGCGTGATCATTTTGGCGGTATTGGCATAGTCTTGCTCCATTGCCTTCACAGAAGAAGGGGTGTAGCGCGCAAACTCACAGTTTTCGAGCACCGATACAAAGTCATTTACCAAGGGTTCTTCCACCCCGATTTGAGAAAGGATGTTTTTGATTTTTTCTTTGCTAAAGTCCGCTGTTTCCATTTTGAGTTTGGCTTTTAGGTAGTTGTGCAACGCACGTTCCAGAGCCACATAAAACTCTTCAGAATTATTGAGGTTTCGTTTGGCTTCAGACAGGTACTTTCGAGCCATGCGATTGGCAGTTCGCATCCGCACCCCCTCTTTATCGCCCAAGTGTTTGCGTTGGCGACGGGCATAGATCGCAAAAAGCAGAAGCAGCCCTAAAGGGAATATCCATAACCCATAAAACATTGCCGAGCCAAAAAAGACCGAGGGATTGATAGCGACAAATGAGGTGTCGAGAGCAATAAACTTAAAGGGGGTGTCAATCGACACTGCTGCTGGCGTGGCAGGATTTACCGCTCGGTTGACCGATGGCCCTTCGGTTACATCCACGAGTTGTTCGTCGGATTTTACCGTTTCATAGCGTTTTGTTTTCGGGTTGAAAAAGGAGAATTCAACTGCTGGGATGGGGTATTTGCCCTGATACTGTGGCACAAGAGTGTAGCTCTGCGTTACCGAGCCGCTCATCCCACTGAGATTGCTACGGATATTTTCTTTGGATTCGGGTTCATATTGCTCGATGGCACTTGGCGTTTGCAGCTTTGGTAAGCTAAACAATCGCAAATTGCCACGTCCAGAGATTTTGACTTTTGCTTGTAGGGATTCGTTGGCCTTTAGCTGTTTTTTTGTGGTGAAAAGGTCGATTGAAAAATCCCCAACTGCTCCGCTAAAATTATCAGGCTGTCCCTCACTCGGTAAGGGCTTGACATTGATGTTGAGGTTTCCTGCCGAAACGAGTTTGGGTACTTGTGTATAGATCACTCGTTGAAAAAAGTCGCGCTTGCCAGTGGGCACATTGACCGTTACGTCTAAGCTCAAAGGTTTGATTTCCAGTTTGCCTGCACGTTGTGGGTATAAGACAACCTTTCGCCATTCTACCAAGTTGTAACGTTCCCCTTTATAAATTGAAGTTGCCACATCGCGATTGGGAACATCCACGCTGTAAGACCAAAAGTCATTGTATTTGGGCATATCCACTACGTCCACGTCGGTGGGGTTTACATTCTGGGCAAAATACAGTTTGTACACAATCGTAATCGGCTCATTGACATAGGGATTTCGTTTGGAAAGCTCGGCCACCAAATGCAGCTTTTCATCCACGATGTTTTTGGGATCATTGGGGTCTCTCGGAATGGCAACCGCTTCGTTGACGTTAATCGTTACTGGTGTGGTTTTATAGGTGTTTCCTTCATATTCGATTTGTGCTTGTTCGATGTCATACACCCCTTGTTGAAGAGGCGTTAGAAAATAGGTGTAGGTCATCGAATAGGTCCGTTTGCCATTGACAAACACATTGCTCACCGATTGCATCGGTCCTGAAATCACCCGGAAAGAAGAAAATTTTGGCGGTCTAAAATTATCTCCGGGCTTATCGATCTTGAAGTCAACGCGCAAGCGTTCATTGAGCCCAAGCTTTTTTTTGCTGACAGACACCTCAAAGTTGATCTGCCCCCAGCCAAAAACCGAAAACAACAACAGTCCAAAAAGGAAGTACTTGCTGTTCATCTTACCAGTCTTTTTTGGATTTTGGTTTAACAGGTTTGGCCTTTTTCGCATTGACCTTGTCTTGTACTTTTTTCTCCTCATTGTTCATCGCCTCAAGCAGGTTTTTAATCTGTTGTGGGGAGAGTTTTGTGGGTTGGGCTTTGGGGTCTTGTTGTTGATTTTGAGGGTTTTTCTCTTTATCGGACTGGTCTTGTTGGTCTTTGTTGTCCCCATCTTTATCTTGGTCTTTGTTGTCTTTGCTGTCGTCTTTTGGAGACTGCTCATCACTGTCTTTATTGTCCTGGTTTTGCTGGTCTTGATGTTGTTGGTCTTGGTTGTCTTTATTTTCTTGATCTTGGTTTTGATCTTGGTTCTGATTTTCGTTTTCCAACAACTCCTTAGCCAAGGCATAATTGTACCGCGTTTGGTCGTCTTTGGGGTTGTTTCGCAAGGCCTCTTTATAAGTTTCTACCGCTTTGGCATAGTCTTTCTGATTCATAAACACATTGCCCATGTTGTGTAACGCACTGTGCTTTTCTTCCTTGGTTTGTGCGCTCATCGTGGCAGACTTATAGGCGTTAAAAGCCTCCCCATAATAAGATTCATCAAAGAGCGTGTTGCCAAAATTGTGTTGGGCGATGGTGTTTTTGGGTGCACGGGCTAAGGCCTTGCGGTATTTTTTCTCGGCCTGTGCATAGGTCTCCGATTTGTGGAGTTCGTTTCCGTCAAAAATCAAATTATCCTCCACTTTTGTTTCGCTTGTTTGGGCAAAACCCATAAGTGCGACAAGCATGCAACCGACAATCAATAGCTGTTGTTTCATTTGTCGTTGAATAAGTTTAGAGATTTGATCCATTTGGTTTTACGATTCAATAAAAATAAATCAAAGCAAACGAAAAACAAACCGATGGCAAGCAGCCATTGATATTGATCCTTAAAACGAACAAATTGTTTGGCTTCAAACTCTGCTTTATCCATGGCGACCAAACGATCGGTAATCGCACTGACAACCTCACTGGTATTGTCGCCAATCAAAAACAAGCCCCCTGTGTTGTTGGCTACGGTTTGTAAAATATCTGTGTTCATTCGGGTGATGACTACTTCACCCTCTGCATCCTTTTTAAACGAAGAAGTTACCCCATTTTGTTTGAGCGGAATCACATCGCCTTTTTCGGTTCCCAAGGCAACAGTAAAAATGGTAATGCCCTCCGCGGCGGCGGCAGTTGCTGCCATTTGTCCGCCTTCTTCATGATCTTCCCCGTCACTGAGAATCACCAACACCCGATTGGTTTGGTTCTCATCGTCAAAAAAGGTTTTTGATAGGTCAATCGCCTCGGCAATGGCGGTTCCTTGAGAGGACAGCATGTCCGTATTGAGGGCTTGTAAAAAGAGTTTGGCAGACTCATAGTCTGTTGTTATGGGCAGTTGTGGTATGGCGCTTGCTGCATAGGCAATGATTCCAACGCGATCTCCAGACAGCTTGTTGATCGTTTCCGAAACCAAGCGTTTGGCTTTTTCAAGTCGGTTGGGCGCAATGTCTTCCGCCAACATGCTTTTGGAGACATCAACCGCAAAGACCAAGTCCACACCCTCCCGCTTGACCGTCTCAAGTTCTGTGCCTATTTTGGGGTTTACCAATGCGAAAATCAAAGCAGTAAACCCAAGGAGTAAAAACACAAACTTCAAGTGATTTTTGAAAAATGAACTGTCTGGTGCGAGTGCTGCTAACAAGTCGGATGAGCCAAAACGACTGCGCGCACGATGCTTCCACAGCTGTAAAAGCCCATAAGCAAGCCCCATCATCGGAAGGAGGATGAAGAGGTAAAAATAATCTGGTGCGTCCCACTGAAACATTACACTATACTTTTATAAATGGTGATTCGTAAAATCCATTCCACCAACAACAATGCCATTCCGAGTAAAATAAAAATACGGAAATGTTCCTCGAAAGTGGTATAGGTAAATTCCTCCACCTCGGTTTTTTCCAACTTGTTGATTTCATCATAAATCGATGCCAAGCGTTGGTTGTCTGTTGCCCGAAAATACACCCCCCTTGTTTGCTCGGCAATGCTTTTGAGGAGTTCTTCGTCGATTTCAACTCGGGTGAGCCCATAGCGAAAACTCCCGTCTCGCTTCATGGCAATGGGTGCCATGGCATTGCCATTGCTTCCCAAACCAATGGTATAGGTTTTGATGCCGTAGGAACTCGCAAGCCCTGCGGCAGTTGTCGGGTCAACAAAGCCCGCATTATTCACTCCATCTGTCAATAGAATAATGACTTTACTGAGTGCTTTGGAATCTTTAAGCCGATTGACTGAAGTTGCCAATCCCATGCCAATCGCCGTTCCATCATCGATCACGCCTCGCTCGTAATTTAAGTTTGATAAGGCGTTGGTCACAACGGCCTTATCGCTTGTAATTGGGGTTTTGGTATACGACTCCCCTGCATAAACCACCAACCCAATTCGATCATTAATCCGATCGGAAACAAAGGTTTGCGCCACTTCTTTTAAAGCCGCTAGGCGATTTGGTCTAAGGTCGCGAGACAACATACTCGATGAGATGTCAATTGCCATAACAATATCAATCCCTTTTGTCGTTTTGGTTCGCGTAGATACATTGGCTGTTCGAGGTCGGGCAAGGGCGACAATCAACAGGGCGATGGCCAGTAATCGAAACCCCCATAACAAAGGATACATCCGTGTCCAGAACGTTGGGCTTTCCATGCCTTTCAAGGATGACATCCGCAAAACACTTTGTTTTTGCTGTGGCCGCCAAAACAACCATGCTGCCAAAAACGGAATGATGGTCAAAGCCCATAGAAAAGATACATTCGCAAAGGTGTAGTCTTGAAAAATCATTGGACATCGTTGTTAAAGGTAAACGAATTGACCAAGCGGTCAATGATGTCCTGTGCATAGCGATCATCGCGATTGCTCACGATTTCGATTTGCTGTAAACCACTATTCTCAGCAAAGAAATAAACGGTGTATTCTTTACGGGTCGAATCGCTTTCCGTGGGCGTCCAGTCAAAAGACCCGGAAATGGTAACCCCTTTGATTCCTGTTGGGCTTTCGTATTCGTCCTGCTTTTGAAAAATATTTGTTGCTCCTCTTGATTCTAAATCCTGAATAAGCCCCTCCGCACGTGCAGCCAAATCGACCTCAACCTCTCCTTCCCCCATGACTTGCTCGACTCGCAGGGTCAACGAAAACGGATCGTCCAGTTGCCTCAATCGGAAAGTTTGGGTGTTGGGTTTGTCGGAGGGAATTCGGGTCAGTACTTCAGGAGTCGTCATTCGAATCGGCGTAGCGCCATAGGTACTCGTAATCCATTCAGATTCTAACAATTGTAAAGTCGGGTTCCCCAATAATCGGTCTTTGACTTGATTGAATCCGTATACATAGGAAGATATCCCAAATGCCAATACAAGGGCCCCAAGTGCGGATAGCCCTGCTATTTTAAACTGTTTACGGCGACGTTGCTTTTGAAGTTCTTGTCGATAGGCCTCGTTTTGTAGGCGTTCCTCTTCCGTGGGTTCGGGGATTGCCTCATTGGTTTGAACAACAACAGACTCAATCGCCGATCGGTCCGAGGAGGCTAGACCAACGCCAGGAGCTGCTTTGGCAAATTTGACAAGATCTGCAGTTTCTAACACCTTTTTGAGGTTGGATATGGTTTCGTGTTGGAGAACCAAAGACCCTGCAGTTCGCAAGAGTTCAAGCTTTTCAATCAACTCTGTTGTTGTGCTTTCCAGGGCATTGACGTTTGCCTCTTCCTCAAGATAGCTACGAACGATGGCTGTAAGAGATGAATAGTATTGTTTGTACGCTTCCTGATCGTTTAATTCACTCGCTTCAAGGGCTTGGAGTTCTTGGATTGCACGATCGAAAGGGGGTAATCTTTTCCGTCGCTCTTCGATTCTTTTTTTGGCACGGCCATAAACCGTATACAGGGCGATGAGTCCGATGAGTCCCAGTATACCCCATAGGTAGGGGCGCCACCAACCCGTGTTGTTTTTGCCAATCTCAATGATGGGTTTGATGGGGTGTAATGGCTGTTTGAGCGTATCGACTTCAACGGTAAACACTTCGATTTTGAGGGAATCTGTGAGTATTGGAGTTCCATCTACAAAAATCCGCTGACGGGGAATGTGATAGCTTCCAGAGTCAAATTGAATGAGGGTGTATGTGCGTTTCCAAAGTGCTTTGTCTGCCAATTGCTGGATGTCCACTTTGGTGGTGTCGATAATTTCGAAAGGCAAGAAGGTTTGCCCTTGTGGGAAAATGACTTGGGCTGTCGAATCGGTATGGACTTCAATCTGATATTGGATATCCTCTCCAATGGTCATGGCAATGGTGTCTAGACTTGCCGCAATACGGGGCTGAGCAAGCACGAGGGCTGGCATGAAGAACAAGAATAAAATACAAATTCTACCCACGATTTTTGAAATAGGATAATAGTTTTTTTACATAACTCTCATCGGTTCGACAAGAGATGGTTCCTGCTCCGCTTTTTCGAAAAGATTCGTCAAAATACGATATGCGTTCACGAATGTGATTTTGATGGTTGCGTTGAAGTCTTTTGGAGCCCGTATGAACCAATTGGTACTTTCCCGTTTCCTGATCGACCATAGGGACTAGACCCAAATTGGGCAACTCGACCTCGTGTTTGTCATAAATCCTTATTCCTGTGAGATCGTGTTTTTTGGTGGCGATTTTAAGATTAGTAGCATATTCGGTATCCATAAAGTCGGACAGCACAAAGGCAATCGCTCGCTTTTTTTGCACGTTGGCCATAAACTTGAGTGCCTCCGAGATATTGGTTTGGTGGCTTTGGGGTTTAAACTCAATCAGCTCACGAATAATTCTAAGGATATGTGATTTTCCTTTCTTGGGTGGAATATACAACTCGATTTGGTCTGTGAATAAAATCACACCAACCTTATCGTTGTTTTGGAGAGCCGAAAAGGCGAGGGTCGCTGAAATTTCGGTGAGAATTTCTTTTTTAAACTGCTCATGTGACCCGTATTGGGAAGACCGACTGACATCGACAAGCAACATCAATGTCAGTTCGCGCTCTTCTTCAAATACTTTAACAAATGGTTCGTTGTACCGTGCGGTTACATTCCAGTCAATGGCACGAACATCATCCCCAAATTGGTATGGACGCACTTCGCTAAAGGTCATGCCACGACCTTTGAAGGTACTGTGATACTCCCCACCAAAAATATGATTGCTCAAGCGGCGAGTCTTGATTTCGATTTTACGAACCTTTTTTAAAAGGGCCTTCGTATCCATATCGTTTTATTCTATCGTTTATTGGGCTTGGCTAGGGAACCTCAACAACATTGACAATCCGATTGATGATGTCTTCCGAAGTGATGTTTTCTGCTTCTGCTTCGTAAGTAATTCCGATTCTGTGACGAAGAACATCGTGTACCACTGCGCGTACATCTTCTGGAACGACATAGCCCCGTCGTTTGATAAAGGCATAGCATTTGGCAGCGGTTGTCAGATTGATACTTCCCCGAGGAGAAGCACCAAAGCTGATGAGTGGTTTGAGATCTTCTAAGCCATATTGCTCGGGATAGCGAGTGGCAAAAATAAGATCGATAATATATTTTTCGATTTTCTCATCCATATACACTTCACGTGCCGCTTTTTGTGCTTTGATGACTTGAGCTGTGGTGACCACAGGCTTGATGGCATTGGTTGTTCCGCTAACTTGTGCGCGAACGATTTGTTGCTCGTCTGTTTTGTTCGGGTAGTCGATGATCACCTTTAACATAAACCGATCGACCTGCGCTTCAGGAAGGGGATAAGTCCCTTCTTGCTCAACAGGGTTTTGGGTCGCCATGACCAAAAAGGGAGGTTTAAGGGCAAAGCTCTCATCACCAATGGTAACCTGTCGTTCTTGCATGGCTTCAAGCAGGGCAGATTGTACTTTAGCGGGTGCGCGGTTGATTTCATCCGCCAATACAAAATTAGCAAATACTGGCCCTTTTTTGATGCTGAAGTCGTTCTCTTTGATGTTATAAATCATCGTTCCAATCACATCTGCAGGAAGCAAGTCAGGGGTGAACTGTACCCGACTGAACGATGCTTTAATCGCTCTGCTCAAGGAGTTAATGGCAAGGGTTTTGGCTAATCCTGGAACCCCTTCCAAAAGAATATGACCTTCGCCCAGAAGTCCAATCATCAGGCGCTCGAGCATCTGCTGTTGACCCACGATGACTTTTCCGAGTTCAATTTGAAGTAAATCAACAAAGGCACTTTCTTTTTCAATCTTTTCGTTTAGGGATTTAATATCCACTTGTCTATCGTCCATGTGATAAAAATTTGACTTTAAAAATAATGCTAGTTTTTAAGGGCTGCAAGTTGATCAAAAAATGTTTTTAAATCTGTTAATATTTGGTTAAAATCCTCCTATTTGTGCCCTCTTAACCCACATGATCTTTGTATTTTAGACCAGAGCAAACAAATTCAACTCCTATATGATCAACAAACGTCTTTTGGTAAAAAACTTATTGGCGCACAATGATGAAAACAGTTTTTATGATAAAAAGCTGCAGCTCAACCTTGGTAACAAAGAAGGGAAGGCAAAGTTCCTCAAGCACATTTGTGCCCTGTCGAACTCCAACCCAAAAAATAATTCCTATATCGTGGTCGGCATTATGGATCATGACAATGATATCGTAGGCGTCGATTTTTTTGATGATGCCAAACTACAAAACCTTGTCAACGCCTATCTAGACAATCCCCCTCTGGTGCTTTATGAAAATATCCACTTCCCCCATTTACCCGAAGGAAAAGTGGTTGGTTTAGTGACCATCAAGCCCACAGAAGCGCTGACATCGCTTCGAAAAAACATTTGGAAATATTATGGCGGGTTTGTTTTTTTTAGAGAAGGAAGTACCTCAGCACCAAAAGCATTTGATGTGGACATTAAAGACATTAATTCGAGAGTCGTAACGGAGATTGAAAAACACGCACAAAACAATATCGAGCTCACTCTTGATGGTGTGGTTGATTTTGTACAGCGACACCACGACGGTCTCAATCCACAGTATAAAGTCTTTAAAGAGTCTTTTGTGGTGTGCTGGGCAGGGATTGAAAAAACGGTAAAGGGGAAATGTTACTATTCTCGTGTGGACATCGAGTTGGTCAATGAACATGTGAAATTATTTTACTCTGCATATGACGAAGTTGAAATCCAGTTTGATGCCAATCATTTTCGATTGATTGAATATGTCAAACTCGGGCTGAACAATATCGACAAGCATTATCCTCTAGAGCAGATTGATCTGCAATTTGACAACAACGGGAGCTATCAAATGAATTCCGTGTTTTTATTTGAACCGCCTGTTTTTGAGAAAACACTCCTGCACCATATTATGAATGCCCAAAAAACGATAGCTCAAAAATTACTGACAAACAAAACCTTGACGGGTGCCCAAAAGAAAGAAGTTAAAACCCTTTCTCCCACCCTGATGCTGTGCTACCTCAATGGTTTTGAAGAAGCAAAAGAACTTCTATTTTCCATTCAAAATCCACTTCGTGAATGTAACAGTGTCGCCTATCAAAACCATAAAGACGCCATGCGGATTTTGCGGAAAATCAAATACAATTGATGGGTTTGTTTGAGGTTTACTTGAGGTGTGTTTCGTAGAAAAACGTCGCAACTTCTTCAGGGACAAGGTGATTGATCTCCTCTTGCCGTTCGACTTTTTGTCGAATCATCGTGGCCGAAATCGATATCATTGGACTATCCAATAACGTGATTTTATCGCTTTCCTCAGTAAGCTGCCATCCAGCACGTGGGTAAATCATCAAATCGTGAGATAACATTTCCGCTGCCCCCTGCCAAGTTTTCATTTGTACAAAAATGTCTGCACCCATCAATAAGGTATGGGTGTTTGAGCCGGGCAAAACATCCAAATGTTTCAGGGTGTTGATTGTGTAGTTTGGACGCGATAATTGAAATTCCACATCGCTGCAAGTCATCTGTTCTTCTCTAGATAGGACCGATGAAACCAAGCCTAAGCGTTGTTGTTCTGGAAGTAAATCGACATCCCGTTTAAAGGGATTTTGCGGGCTGACGATAAAAATGACTTCTTTGATTTTTCCTGTTTCGATTGCCGCCCGAGCCACGTTGAGGTGGCCATGATGTATGGGATTAAAACTTCCAAAAAATAAGGCCGTTCGCTTCATGATTTAATAAATTGAGTGACCAGTTCCTCGAGTTCTGCCCCAGCTTCACTGAGAATGTTATTGTGAACGATGTGTTCGAATTTTGGCGCTGATTTCATTTCATTTTCCGCTTTGTTGAGTCGCATTTTCAAACTCTCTGTCGATTCTGTTTCCCGATTGGTCAATCGTTCTTTGAGCGCTTCCAAGCTCGGTGGTTTTATAAAAATCGTAATCGTTTGGGCTGGAAATTGTTTTTTGATTTGTAAGCCCCCCTCAACGTCTATATCAAAAATAACGTGTTTTCCTTCGAGCCATAATCTCTCCACTTCTGCACGTAATGTACCATAATAAACACCCGGGTAAACTTCTTCATATTCGATAAAATCCCCTTGATCGATCTGTTTTTGAAAACGCTCTGGGCTGATAAAAAAATAATCCACGCCGTGTTTTTCGTTTGCTCTGGGCTCACGAGAGGTTGCCGAAATCGAGAACGCGAGCTGTAGAGGTTCGTATTGTAGTAATTGTTTTGCCAAGGTTGTTTTTCCACTTCCCGAAGGCGCTGACAGGACGACACATTTCCCTTTTGTCATTTAGAGGATGTTGAGCAGTTGTTCCTTTATACGTTCTAGGGCATCTTTCATTTGAACGATTTCTTTTTGAAGGGACGCGTCGTTGGCTTTCGAGCCAATCGTGTTGATTTCTCTACCGATTTCCTGAGTGATAAACCCAAGTTTTTTTCCTTTCGTTTCGGTTTCATTGTTCATCACTTCACAAAAAAAAAGGAGGTGTTGCCGCAAACGGACGATTTCTTCATTGATGTCAAACTTTTCGAGATAAAAGAGCAGCTCTTGCTCGAATCGGTTTTGGTCAACCTCTACGGCTAAGCTTTTGAGATTGTCTTGAAATTTTGATCGTACTTGTTGAACTCGATGATCCTTCGTGTTGTTGACTTGCTCAAGCCCTTCTTCGATACTTTCAATTTGGGCATTGAGATCCTTGGTCATCGCTTGACCTTCGACAGTTTGATAATTTATCAACTGTTTTATTGCCTGCTGAACCAAACCAAATACTTCTTTTTTCTGGTTATAGTCTGGCAAAACTTCTGCCGACTGGAGGGCGTCTGGCAAACGCGTCGCAATGGGAAGCAATTCAGCGGGGTTTACGTCAGCAATTTCACGCAGTTGTTGAATATAGTCAGAAATAACGTCTTTGTTGAGTTCAGCGGCTGCAGCTGCGCCTTGCTGTTTTACGTTCAAATTGACATCGACTTTTCCGCGTAACAGTTGAGGTTTGATGGCGGTTCGCAACTCATCCTCCCAAGATCGATAACTGTATGGCAGTCGAAGGTTGAGTTCAAGATTTTTGCTGTTCAGTGCTCGAATCTCCACGGTCATGCTGATGTCTTGAGATTCGAATAAGGACCGAGCAAATCCGGTCATTGAGCGTATCATAGTCCCACTTTGGGCAAAGGTACAAAATCAAGATGTTTTCAACTAAGTTGAATTAATTCGCCACAAATAGGGTCAATGTCTGTAAAATACTAATCTTCAAAAAGGGCTTTGAGTTCTGTGGCATCATCGGGCGATAGTTTTTTTGCCAAAATCAAACTAAGTTGCCTACGGCGTAAAGCCGCATCGTATCGTGCTTTTTCAAGTTCGGTTTCAGGTTGAACAGGCGGAACCGCGGTGGGCTTGCCTTTACCATCAACCGCTACAAAAGTATAGATCGCTTCATTGGCTTTTTCCCGCAACTCTGATGACCCTCTTGGCTCGATCCATACATCGATAAAGACTTCTATTGAGGTACTAAAAGAACGTGACACTTTGGCTTCTAAAGTCAATACACTCCCCAATGGAACGGGTTTGCTAAAATGGACATGGTTTACTGAAGCCGTCACAACAACATTTCCCGCATGTCTTTCGGCAGCAATGCAAGCTGCGCGATCCATTCGCGACAAAAGCTCCCCTCCAAAAAGGTTTCCTAAGGGGTTAGTATCACTTGGAAGAACCAAATCTGTGAGAACAGTTTTGGATGCAGCAGGTGTTTTGGAATTCATCTTTTAGCGTTTTAGCATCCACGCATCCGCAATTTCGGTACGCTGTACTTGACGCAGGAAGTCAATCGCTTCGGTACGGTCGGCACGACTGCCCAAAGCAACCATGTGCAGACCATATGAATTGGGCACCAGCTTTTGGGCGCTGACAAATCCTTTTTGTTGTAACTCGGTGAGGTAGCGATCGGCATTTGACTCCACCGCAAAAGCACCACCAATGATGTGATATGCTTCTTGGGGGATGGTTTGAATCGATAGTTTTGGCAACTCTCCCAAATCAAAAACAGCTTGTTGCACTTCTTGCTTGGCTTCGTCGCGCAACTGCATTTGTTGGGCAATCTGTTGATCTTGAGTGTAATCGTCATAGGCCATAAAACCTGCATAACCAATTACAACTGCGGCAGCAGCGGCGGCAACATGTCGCAATGGGTTGCTGTTTGTGCCTTGTGAATCGGTTTGATTTTGACTTCTTTCATTGTTAAAATCAATAACCTTTGGGGTGCTTTTTAACAGTTTGGTTCGATCAATTTTTTGTGCCTGAACAGGATAAAGCCCAAAAGAATCGGCCAGGAGATTGTGGGCTTTTGTCGGAACAAAAACGACATTTTGTTCTGCATTAAAATGCAATTTTCCAATTCGATTCAATTCGATTGTTTTTCCGTCATGGAGCATCGACTTCCAACGCACCACCTCTTTGTGGACAAGGTGCACGGCTTGCTCGTAGCTTGTTTGCTGCTCGACGGCTATTGCGTTGGCCAATAGACCGTCGTTGGATTGAAGTTGTACGTTAAACGAAATTTGTTTCGTTGGTGGGTAAATGATTTCGTTATCCATATCGAGTTCGGCTGGGGCTGGAGTTCCCAAAAACGCACCAAATCCTGGCACGGTTACACAGTCGTATCGATATAGTAAGTAGTTGATGTGTTTCATTAGTTGCATGCTCAAAAATAATAATTTTTTTTGTGTTTTTTGAACGGATATTTCCAAATCCATTAGGATTGTTAATTTAGCAAAAAAACCCCATTTCATGAACGATACTTTTTCTTTGTTTTCTTTGCTTTCACACCCCGGCGTAAGTCCTCCGATTGCTCGCCAACTCATTCAGCTTTTGGGAAGTGCCGAAGCCGTGCTTCGAGAAAGAGACAAAACCACGAAACCCCCTGAAGGTGTTCAGGACTCCCTATGGAAAAAACTCAAGGCCCCAAATGTGCGAAAGAAAACAGAGAAAGCGTGGGCAAAAATCGAAAAGGAAAAGGTGTCATTTGTTGACTATCGGCAAGATGAGTTCCCTTTGCTTCTCAATCATACTCACGACGATCCTTTGCTTTTGTTTTTTCGAGGCAAACCATTTCCTCGGTCGGATAAAATCGTTTCCATTGTCGGAACGCGAAAACCGACCAAAGATGCGCTTGTATTTACCAAAACAATTGTTGAAAGTATACAGCATGTAAATCCCATTATTATATCTAGGCTTGCTGAAGGAATTGATGTTGGTGCGCATCAAGCGGCGCTTGATGCTGGCTTGCAAACCTATGCTTGTTTGGCACATGGTGTCAATCAATGCTATCCCGCTTTCCATAATAAAATAAAAGCTGAAATTGAAGAGCAAGGTGGTTGTTTGACAGAGCATCCCCTTGACTCGCCCTTACACCCTGGTTATTTTCTTCGTCGCAATCGAATCATTGCAGGTCTTTCACATGCCACGATTGTCGTTGCGTCACGAACAAAAGGTGGAGCGATGGTGACTGGACGGTTGGCTTTTGATTATAATCGAGCGGTGTTTGCCGTTCCAGGAAGTCCGAACTACCCTACGCATTTGGGGTGTAATCAGCTCATCAAGAAAAATATTGCTCAACTCCTTGATAAACCATCTGATTTTCTTGCTGCCATGGGTTGGAAAACCCCAGCAGCAAGCGCAGAAAATTCTCAATCTAAACTCTTTCAGCAGCTCAGTCGTCAACAAAAAGGTTTGCTTAAACATCTCGATCCCACACCCAAACACCTCGATCTGATTGCCTTGAAAGCAGAATGTCCTGTCGGCGAGGCTGCGTCTTTACTTTTTGAGCTCGAGTTAATGGGTTTGGTTCTGCCAGTGGCAGGAAAGCAGTTTAAGCTTGTGTGAGAAAGCCCAAGCGAGAGCGTACCCGTGAGAGAACATCCTCTGCAATTTCTTGTGCTTTTTGGGCACCTTGCTTCAAGACCAAATCCATTTGTTGGGGCTCTTCCATGAGCTTGTCAAACTGAAATCTTGCCGGAGCAAACTTGTCGAGTAATGCCTCAAATAAAGCTTGCTTGGCATGGCCGTATCCAAAGCCCCCCGACTCATATTGATGGCGCATTTGTTTGACGGCACTCTCTTGAGCAACCATGCGGTAAAGCGAAAATACGGTGCAGCTTTCTGGGTCTTTTGGCTCCTCAAGTGGAGTGCTGTCAGTGGCAATTCCCATGACTTGTTTGCGAAGCTGTTTTTCAGGTAAAAAAACGTCGATAATATTATTTTTGGACTTACTCATTTTGCCGCCATCTGTTCCCGCTACATACATATTCGACTCCCGCAATACCGCTTCAGGTAGTACAAAGGTTTCTCCAAATTGGGCGTGAAATCGATTGGCGACGTCTCGCGTCATTTCAAGGTGTTGTAGCTGGTCCTTGCCCACAGGAACTTGATGTGCGTCATATAATAAAATATCTGCAGCCATCAGCATTGGGTAAGTAAATAGCCCGGCGTTGACATCTTCTAGTCGATCGGCTTTGTCTTTAAATGAATGGGCTAAACTCAATCGGGTGTAAGGAAAGAAGCAGTTGAGATACCACGCTAGCTCTGTGACTTGAGGCACGTCAGACTGGCGATAAAAAACTGTTTTTTGAGGATCCAAACCACAAGCAAGCCATGCAGCAGCAGTTGCATAGGAGTTTGTTTTGGTTTGGGTGGAATCTTTAATTTGGGTTAGGGCATGAAGATCTGCAATAAACAAAAAGGAGTCGTCCTTGCTTTGATTTGCCATTTCAATGGCGGGCAGAATGGCTCCGAGCAAATTCCCCAAATGTGGAGTGCCAGTACTTTGAATTCCTGTTAAAATACGAGACATCTATACGCGTTTTATCCCATTACAAAGGTACGCCTTTTGGATTATCTTCAAATCACTACTTTTACTCCCGTGATACAATTCGCGAAAAAAATCATTTATGGGATTTGGAATGTGTGGTTTTATATCCTTGCAGGAATTGGTGTCTTCTTGTGTTTTCCTTTGCTTCTTATTTTTCTTCAAAGAGAGCAATGGTATCGTCACGTCTTTTGGCTAGCGCGTTGGGTTTGGTCGCCAATTATAGTATATGGCATGGGGTTTTGGCCTCGATTTAAGCAATTTCAAACACTAGAAAAAGGGAAGAACTATATGTTTGTAGCTAACCACCTCAGCATGATTGACATCATGCTCGTTCTGATGGCAGTTCGAAACCCCTTTGTGTTTGTTGGCAAACGCGAACTTGAAGAAATTCCAGTGTTTAATTACATCTATCGCCGCGCTGCAATTCTTGTCGATCGGGAAAATGCAAAGAGCAGAAAAAATGTTTATTCTGGTGCTCAAAAAAAACTGGATATGGGATACAGTATATGCATTTATCCTGAAGGACTGGTTCCTCATCCGGATGTCTATTTGGCTCCCTTTAAAAATGGTGCTTTTAGCTTGGCCATTCAACACCAGATGCCCATTGTTCCCATTACATTGCCTGATTGTAAAAAACGATTTCCGTTTCAATTTGGTCACAAATACTGGTCGGGTTCCCCTGGGGTTGTCCGCGCAATTATTCACCCTGCCATTGAAACAACTGGCTTGACAACTAATGACCTTCCAAAACTCAAAGAAAAGACCTTTGCGTTTTTTCGTGAGCAATTGCGAAAAGAGGGCTATTCCTAGGTTATTCTTCCTCCAATTGAGTATTTCGGATTTTGCCTTCAATCTCTTCTGCAAGCTCGAGATTGTCCTCGAATAACTTAATAACCGAGTCTCTTCCTTGTCCGAGTTTGGTGTCTCCATAGCTAAACCAAGACCCGCTTTTTTGAATGATTTCTTCCTCTACGCCCAAGTCCAATAATTCGCCATTTTTGGAAATTCCTTTTCCATATAAAATATCGAATTCGACAGTCTTAAATGGAGGGGCGACCTTGTTTTTGACCACTTTGACACGCGTGCGGTTACCGTTGATCCCCCCTTGACTATCTTTGATTTGAGTTGAGCGACGGATGTCTAAGCGCACAGAGGCATAGAATTTCAACGCATTCCCCCCAGTAGTCGTTTCAGGGTTGCCAAACATCACACCGATTTTCTCTCGCAATTGATTGATGAAAATCACCGTCGATTGGGTTTTGCTGATCGAAGCCGTTAGTTTTCGCAATGCTTGCGACATCAATCGCGCATGCAGACCCATTTTAGAGTCTCCCATTTCCCCTTCGATTTCGCTCTTTGGCGTCAAGGCAGCCACAGAATCAATAACAACAATATCAACAGCACCTGAGCGGATTAAGTTGTCGGCAATTTCAAGAGCTTGTTCTCCGTGGTCTGGTTGAGAAACAATTAACTCGTCAATGTCAATGCCCAAACTTTGCGCATAGTAGCGATCAAAGGCGTGTTCGGCGTCGATAAATGCTGCGATTCCGCCGTTCTTTTGACATTCCGCTATGGCGTGTAGGGTGAGTGTGGTTTTTCCTGATGACTCTGGGCCATAGATTTCAACAACCCTTCCTCTTGGATATCCGCCTACACCAAGTGCTGCATCCAAACTCAAGGAGCCAGAAGAAATGGCTTCTACTTCTTCGAGAGCCTCATCGTTCATTCGCATCACAGTCCCTTTGCCGTATGCTTTATCTAACTTGTCTAAGGTAAGCTGTAGCGCTTTTAATTTCGCTTCTTTTTCGTTTGCCATATTGTGGTTTTTTGAAGTCTCTAAAGTACAATTTTAGACGCAAAAACAAGCTCCCCAAATGCGTTTTTTAAATTTGTACCTTTGCCCGACAAACTTAATCCGTATAGCATGCAACTGTACAACACATTAAGTGCGAAAGAACGCGCCAATCTCATTGACCAAGCAGGCGAAGACCGCCTTACGCTGTCGTTCTACAAATACGCACAGATCGAAAACCCAAAGTTGTTTCGCGATTATCTTTTTATTCACTGGGACAAGCTCAATGTTTTGGGTCGGATTTATGTCGCAACTGAGGGAATAAATGCACAACTTTCCGCCCCAGCAACCCGTTTTGAGGAATTTAAAGCAATACTAGATAATATTTCATTTCTAGAAAATGTGCGTTTGAATATTGCTGTTGAACAGGACAACAAATCCTTTTTAAAACTAAAAATCAAAGTCCGGGATAAAATTGTAGCAGATGGACTTGAGGACAGTGAGTTTGATGTCACCCAATGCGGGGTTCACGTTGATGCGCATTCCTTTAATGACCTCATTTCAAAGCCAGAGACACTGTTGGTGGATATGCGGAATCATTACGAAAGTGAGATTGGGCATTTTGAAGGCGCCATTACCCCCGATGTTGATACCTTTCGAGATTCACTCCCACTGATCGAAGAAGATTTGCTGTCGCATAAAAAAGACAAAAATATCGTTATGTATTGTACAGGTGGTATTCGCTGTGAAAAAGCAAGTGCCTACTTCAAATACAAGGGCTTTGAAAATGTGTATCAATTAGAAGGTGGTATCATTGAGTATACGCGACAAGTAAAAACACAGGGGTTGGTCAATAAATTTCGTGGAAAAAACTTTGTGTTTGACCAGCGAAGAGCCGAGCAAATTTCCGACGAGGTTATTGCAGTCTGTCACCAGTGTGGAACGCCGTGTGATACCCATGTCAACTGTGCTAATGAAGCTTGTCATTTGTTGTTTATCCAATGTCCGACTTGTGCAGAGACACACAACAACTGTTGCTCTGATGCGTGTTCAGATATTGTTCTGCTTCCAGAAGACCAACAGAAACGTCTCCGAAAAGGGACAAAGAACAGCAATAAAATCTTTAAAAAAGGAAGGTCTGAAGAGCTTGCTTTTATGAAAAAATAGCACCTAATATATATGCTGAATCGAATGTTCATTTCACGAAAATCACCCCTCTACCTCAGTTTGATTGGTTTGATAGGAGGTTGTGTTTTGGGAAATGAGAAGTTGCAGTTTTCATCGTTTTCGAATGGGTGGTCACAACATGAGGAGGTGCAATTTCGTTTTACTCCCGAAAAAATCAATTCTCCTACAAACTTGTTTTTGTATTTGAGAAACAATGATGATTATCCGTTTGCCAATATTCACCTGATCACCACGCTCGAAAATCCAATTGGAGAAAAACTGGTTGATACGATTTCATACACCATGGCTACTTCCGAGGGAGAGTGGCTCGGAGAAGGCCTATTGATTCATGAAAGCAAGCTTTGGTTTAAGGAAGCCTACCATTTTCGTATTGTTGGTGAGCACCTACTGACAATCAAACCCGCTATGCGACACAATGAACATGCGAAATCAATCGATGTCCTGAAGGGGATTACAGAAGTGGGGCTTGGTATAGAACGAATTCAAGAAGACCAATGAAAGCAAAGAGTGGAACATACCAGCGGAGTGTAAAGATCTTTTGGGTCGTGTTTTCAATTGGTGTTTTCTCTTTTGTGAGCATTTTTTTAGCCGCTGGGTTTGGGTTGCTTGGTGAAATGCCTGAATTCCGTCAGTTGGAAAACCCTAAAACAAACCTGGCTACACAGATTTATTCCTCAGATAATAAGGTCATTGGGAAGTTTTATTTCAACGACAATCGAACGCCTTTGTACTATGAAGAGATTCCCAAGAATCTTATCGACGCATTGATTGCCACAGAAGACGAACGCTTTTATGATCACTCTGGAATTGACTTGCGAAGTACCTTAAGAGCGATTGTTTATCTCGGCGAAAAGGGCGGAGCAAGTACGGTTTCTCAACAGTTGGCACGACAGCTTTTTACAGGCGTTCGCTCTAGAAACACACTTGACGCTGTAATCCAAAAAATTAAAGAGTGGGTCATTGCCGTACAGCTCGAAAGGAGATACGCCAAGAAAGAAATCTTAACGATGTATTTGAATTTGTATGATTTCAATTACAATGCTGACGGATTGCGCTCAGCTGCCAATATTTATTTTTCCAAAGAGCCCTCCGACTTGCTATTGGAAGAGTCTGCTATGCTGGTGGGAATGCTTAAAAACTCGTCTCTATACAACCCCATTCGGAGGCCTGAACTCGTGATTTCAAGAAGAAATATTGTGTTTCAGCAAATGCTTCGGAATGAGATGCTCACCCAAAAAGAGGTTGACTCTTTACAGCAGTTGCCTCTTCAGATTCAATTTAATCCGCAATCGCATCGCGAGGGTCTTGCGACCTATTTTCGGGCTTACCTCCGTCAATTTATGCTGAATTGGATTC
>JAKMFI010000106.1 GCA_022425505.1 Flavobacteriaceae bacterium
AACAATGGCGGGAATAGATTAGAGCCGTATACAACCTACACCCTTTCAATTTATGCAAAAAAAGATAGTAGCTCAATTGAAGACGCAACATTTAATTTATTTGCCTATGATGGAGTACCTGAGCACATTCATTCCAACTCAGAAGGAATAATCAATGACTCGTTTAAATCCGAAGATTTTCTTGTTGACAGCTCTGAGTTTAAAAGATATGAATTTACATTTACAACAGGCTCAGTAGTATATCCTATTCATAGTTACAATCCAAATGGCGGTAGCGGCCCTAGTTATGTTGCTCCTCCCAGATTTGGCATTGTTCATCCACAAGCAGCCGATGGTACATGGAATAATGTTAATATCAATTTCTTTGGACTACAGCTAGAGAAATCATCTTTTGCTAGCACATTAGTTTTACAAAGAGCTCAGAATCTTACTCCCTATGAAATAAAACTAAATCCATCTGCAGCACCCTATAATTTTGAAGATACGATTGATACGGGAAGCACCTATGCAGTTGCGATGCCTGGTTCAGTCAACTTGAATTCAACTTCAGCATTAGGAAATTTAGGAGTCTGGGATACAGAATTAAGAACAACATTATATAATTCATTAATTGAGTATCCTGGTCTTGTCGATCAACTGGGTGGCTCTGTGCGCGCTGATGACTTGGTGGCTGGGGATTGGCTTGAAAGCAAGTTTTCTGATCATGGCAGTTACCTAACAGACGACCGCCATTATTTGGTAATGATTACTTATAACACAGCTGAACATAGTGCTTTTGAGATTGTTTCAGATATGGAAAGTTCAATTAATAGTCCGCTTATTGAAGTTGAAGGTGAAATCACATCATTTTCACTTGATAGCAATAACTTACAGTATTTAGGTCAGTATGATGGGCATTCTTATTTCTATTTAACGACAAATGACCAAATATATGACTGGCAATCTCTTTTATCTCTTGACACCAACAGCTTAGATGCGTATTTGGCTCAATTTGAAACCGAGGCAGAGTACAATGCGGTAAAGCAAATAATTATAGATGCGAACATTGGCAATGATTGGTTATGGCTAGGCGGATATAAGGACCAAGTGACCAAGGAGCTCAAGTGGTTTGGCCCCATGAAAAAACCAATCTTATTGGGACAGAATGGTGGGCATACTTATTTGTGGAGTAGAATGGTTAGAAACTATGACGACCACACCACTTTTGCAAATGGGCTGGGCGCCTACCTATTTAATCCCAACTCTGAGTATGAACAAGAGTTTTTAAAGACCCAATATGGAGCAATTACTCGGTCATCAATGACTGATGACTGGACGACCTCTCAAGAAACGGCATGGATTGGAATCGATTGGGACTCTTCCAAGACTCCAGAAGGGTATTATTTATCGGAATCAAATGATATTAATGGTTTTGTAGGCGACAGCAGTGCATTTAAATACGCGGTTCAAAAGATTTCTCCAAATCAGACCTTTGTCATTAGCTACAAACGAGAGATCACCCTTGAGGATATGAATAAATCAGGGGGGTATTCAAACTCTGTGACTTTTACAGCTTCAAACACGGGCGTTAGCGATGTTAGTGATGATGGAGACGATACCGATGGAAATACAGAAGATGACCCAACCATTGTAAACTTTGACATTGAAACAGCTCTTGAAGTCAAAAAAGATTTTGAGGTTGTTGATAATAACGCAAATAACATCATAGATTCGGGGGATACAATTAACTACACAATAAAGGTTGAAAACACTGGAAACTTAACGCTTTATAATCTTGAAGGAACCGATAATCTATCAACAGCTGGCTCATTTGATCCAACTGATCCAACGCTAGTTCCTGTTTCAAGAGATTTTGGAAATGTAAAATCAATCGCATCGGTTTGGGCCAATCAAGAACCAAATAGTGCATATAACGAATATAGTTTTTATGCTTATTACTGGAGTGGCTCTGGAACTTATCATTTTGATGATCAACGATATCAAAATTCTTTGATTACATATGTAGCAGAAAGTGACGATCCTAATCTTACTAGTCTTTCTAATTTTACTCACCTTGGAACATTTGAAGGGCATAATTACTTTTTAAGCACCAGTGCTTACTATTGGACTGATGCTCGACAAAATGCTGAGGGTCTTTCAGAAGTTTATATGCAAATTGTTGACTCCATGGAAGAGTTTGCGTTTGTTCGAAATATTCTTGATTCGCAAAATACACAAGCATGGGTGGGGCTTAAAAGGGATGCCAATACGAGTATCGATGGTTGGTATTGGATTGGTAAGGATGATGATGATGGCGGCAGTGATTATGACGTAGCAACTTCAAGAGCAAATGGCTATAATGATCTTACGAATAGCAATACAGCAACTCATGATAATATCCCGTTTTTTTGGACAGATCAAAGCTATCAGTGGCCTGATTATGGAACAACTTTTACTTTTAGTGATCCATCAGAGTTTGATGGCCAGGTTTCGCCAGGGGAAATCATAACATATACAACCTCTTATACAATTGAACCTGATGCAGTTACAAACGGGGATGGTCATATCTATAATTCAGCTACTTTTCAGGCAAATAGCCCAGCAAATCAGGATACGACTACTTTTGATGTATCGGATGATTCAGATGGAGATGGAGACTCAGCGGCTGATTCAGAAGCAGACACAGATACTGACCCCACAAATGATCCAACAGACACAATCATTCCACATCTTGAAGTTCTTAAAACATCATCAGTTGATGACACAAATGGAGTCACTGGCATTGGCGCTGGCGACACGATAACCTATACCATTGAGGTGAACAACAAAGGAGGTGAAACCCTTACAGGCATTACTCTTGCAGACACCCTTACAGACGCCGACGGAAAACAGCTGCTTCTTGATAATGTACAACAAAATCAAACGGTACAATTGGGTACAAGAACAGCAGTAACTACACAGCATCCAGTTTCAACCCAACACGAGTTTAGTTATACCCAGTCCCTGATCACTAAAGATAAGCTCTCAGATTTAAAAACAGTTCGTGAGCTTGTTTGGTACACAGACGACAGCTTTAATTTATTCCAAAAAAAATCAGATCATTGGCAGATCTATTTGGCCCTTACAACCAAAGGAAGTTATACATCAAATACAGACTGGGTGCCATTTAGTGAGTTTACAAAAGTTTATGATGCAGATGTAAATGTGGATTATGTCTCTGATACCACAACTTCTGTGCAAACCTTGCAAGACCCAATTGACTCCAGCAGAAATCTTAGAAGGATCCGGGTGACTCTTGACAAGCCATTTATATTAGATGAGACTTCTAATCTTGTGATCGCTGTTGTTGAGGCAGAAAATGGCGATGACGGTACTGCTGCTAACGAAAACTATTATTACTCTGATCAATCAGATTTTCAAACGATTGGATATATTGGATCAAATATCGATTTTGATAATTTAGACACAAGCCCTCCCTCGGCAACATATTATGTCACACGACTGAACGATATTGATATCATTGGCCAATCAGATGATGGATTAACGTTTAGCTCATCTACAGGAACCTCGACAGAGGGGACGCTCACTCCAGGTGAATCTGCAACCTATACCGCAACTTACACCATTGATCAATCCACTTTTGATTCATCTGCTGTTAACAATGATGTGACAGCAACTGGAAGTTTTGCAGGGATTGACGGAAATACAGAAACAATAGATGCAAGTCTTACTTCGCCAACAACAGATACCTTCACCCAATCTCCAAGAGCAACAATCACCAAAACTGTTAAACTTGTTGACAATGGAGATGGCTTTGATGGGGTTGATGATGTTCTTGTTTATGATATTGTAGTTACCAACACAGGTAATGTAACTCTAAACAACATCAACATTAGTGATGATTTAATAGATTTTGCGGATCAATCGCTAACCATTACAAGCGGACCAACATTTACTCTTAATGGATCAGTTGGAATATCTGCAGCCAATATTGATCAGCTTTCACATGTGTTTAGCGGACAACCTAATGGACAATCGCACACCGATATGTTTGAGCTCATTAGCGAGGCAAAAACCTATGAAGAGGCAAGAACACTTGCGCTAATCCGTGGGGGGTATTTATACAAGGGTCAGCACTGGAATCCAGATAATTCCGATGCTACTTATAATACAAATGAGCAAGAGCTCATGACAAAAATTCTTGATAAACTCTCCGACAGAGGCATCGATTTATCTAGCTCGTCAATAACTGAGGAAGATCCAGATGCAAGCGCCTCGAAGGCATACTTATGGGCCAATGGTGACGATATTGAAGTGGAAGGTACATGGAACAGAACATGGTTTGATGGGGATAAAATTCCAATTGATTTTAATGGCTATACCGCAACAAGCTCTGGCTTTCTGAATGATTTAAATGATCAAGATGCCCTTGCTTGGTCATTAACTTCACCCCATGAACTGAACGATGTAGACAAAGACAATCAGCTGTTTTATGTGATCCAGTACCAATCCAATGACTTATCATGGATTGGATCTGGCGAAGGAACTTTGGCACCTGGTGAAAGCGCCCTTTACAAAGTTAGTTTCGCAATAAATCAACAAGCAGTGAACACAGGTGGGGTTAAAAACCAAGCCACCTTAACGGCGACTGCCCCTGACGGAGCCACGCTGAATATTGACAGTGATGACCCCACAACATCGGATGTTGATGATACGACAGATTATGAAATTATATACCCAGAAATCGAAGTCATTAAAACAGTAGATGATATTTTACGCGATACGGATAACGATGGAACTTATGAGACAACTGTATCTCAAGGATCCGTAGCTGTCGGCGATAAAATCAAATACACCATCACAGCGACAAATACAGGAAATTGGCCCCTTGAAAACATACAAATCACAGATACTGTGATTGACTCCAATGGAGATAACCAGGAAGCTCTAACCCCAACACTGGTGAGTGTGAATGGGGTCTTGGTGAGCACAACTCCGTTTGGCGGGACCTTATCTTCAAATGATGTATTGGCGTACATGGTCGAATATGTTATTAAATCTTCTTCGGCAAATGCAGCATTTATTTCAAACAGCGCAACTGTCAGTGGAGATGCGATGGTTGATGTAGACGGGACACCTACTTTATTTGCAACAGTTTCTGATGACTCTGATGATGGGCTCACTGGAGATGATGATACTGGTGATGATGCCACCGAGGTGAATCTGGCGCCAGATCCAAAAATGGTCGTTCTTAAAACAGTCATCGAAGATGATGGTGCTGACAATGAGCTGAACGCTACAGATGTATTAACCTACACCATAACAATTGAAAACACAGGGAACCTGCCGCTGAACAACTTTAGCTTTGATGATAAAATTTACAATCAAAACGACGAACTCATCACAAGCCTGACTCTGCAATTTGTTGGGGACGCTATGGCTAGCACTCCCAATGATCCACTCAACAATGGATCAGGATACATCGTTCCAGGTGAAATAGAAACCTGGAGCACCCAATACACCCTTACGCAAGACGATGTAAATAAAGGCGGGGTGTATAATACAGTTACAGCAACCGCTTCGAGTCCAGACAACACAGATGATGTAACTGTAACTTCAGACGGAGATGGAGACCTGACTGTTGATACAGATGGAGATACAGACCCAACAAATGACCCAACAGAAACGATAATAGCGCCAAACCCCATACTGGAGGTCACTAAGACAGCAAGAGTTGAAAATGTGTGGCCATCTTTTGTTTCTTTTGGTGCATTTGAAGGAACAAACCAGTCAAATTGGACCCATAGTTCAGACAATAAATTGAACGATGGATTTATTACAAGTAAGGGCATTTCTAAACCAGGTGAGTATTTTGAGTTTCATGCTAATGGTTCCAGAGATTTTCGCTTTGCAATTGTCAATACAAATGAGTTTAGTATTGACGATATAAAGGATTTTATGGATACTGCAGACCAAGAAAATGTAGTGGTAAATCATAACAAATTTGCATACTTCGGCGCATTTTATGAAGAAAATAAAGATCATATAAAATATGCCGGCAGGAGAGATCTTGATGGATCAACAGCGAACGCTACAATAATCTACCCAAACGGTACAGAAAATAGTTCATATATAGTTGATGAACTACATGAGGATTCAATGCGCAGCGTTTCAAGGGTTCGAATAGGGATTGATATAAACGGAAAGCCTACGATTTGGACGTATTCAAAATACCCAGAAGAAAATAACAAGGCAAATTTGGATACGAGCTATGATCCCACAATTGAATTTGTAAGAGAATTTAATTTGGATAATGTATTTGATCCCAACGGGTCTTACCATTTTATCTATCAACCGGTTGATTCTAATATTGGATTGGATGAACTCAAAATGAGTTCATACTCAGGAGGAGTTGTTGGAGATAAAATTGTTTATGACATCACGGTCGAAAATAAAGGAAATGTAACCCTTACAAATCTTGAAATTCA
>JAKMFI010000023.1 GCA_022425505.1 Flavobacteriaceae bacterium
AGGGGAAAATATGATGCTCGATTTGGTGGTTTAGACCTCCTGTAAACCAATTGACAAGCCAGTTTTTGGGAGCGAAATTCCCTGTGGTAAACAGTTGGTGAATCGCCCAAGTGTTTTTCATCGTACCTGTTTCTGATGGTAGCGGCATGGTGGTGCTCGTTGTGATGTGTGCGAGCTGAAAGACCACACTGAGAATGACCCCAGCGGTATAATGCATCACGACAAAGCCAATCATGATTTTCCACCAAGCAAGATCAAGAACCAAAAGCGGCAACACAATCCATAGGGATACATAAAAAGATTTTGACAATAAAAGCACAAACCATTCTCGTGTTGGGCTTGTTTTTTTCTTGTACGATAGATTTAGTTTCAAGTACCGCTTGAGCTGAATAAAGTCTGTGGTAATCACCCAGCGGAGGGTCATCAAGCCGTAGAGGAAAATAAAATAGAGATGTTGAAAGCGGTGAATTTTACGCCATTTGGCATGTTTTGAAAACCGCATGATAGTCCCTGCGTCCAAGTCTTCGTCGTGGCCTTCGATATTTGTAAAACTGTGGTGAAGGACATTGTGCTGTACCTTCCAATTGAATACGTTACCCGCCAAAATATAAATTGCACCACCCATGAGCTTGTTCACCCAAGGATAACGTGAGTAGGACCCATGATTTCCTTCATGCATGACATTCATACCAATCCCTGCCATCCCAAAGCCAAGAAGAACGCATAACCCGAGCTTGACCCACTGATTCAAGTCTAGTGAGAGTAATAGCACATAAGGGGTGATAAAAAATGTAAGAAGAATGACGGTTTTAAGGTGAAGCCTCCAATTCCCTGTTTTGCGGAGATTGTTTTCTTTAAAATAGGCATTGACACGCTTGTTGAGAGTAGAGAAAAATTGTTGTCTGTCTTTTCTTGAGAACCGAATGGCCCCTTTTGCAATTTGCATAGGATACGTTTATAAAACAAAAGTAGTGATTATGAGTTTTACGGTTTTATAAAACTTTTGTTTTGTTCTAATAACTTATCACCACTATTCGTTATCAAATAGATAATCACAATAAATTATTCAACGGGATTTTAGCGTTCTTTATGACTGCCTCATATTCCATCTATTTCCTTTTAATTCGATAACCATATTGCAGGAGGCAGTTTATAAATCAACTCTACATTTACCTTTATTCTGGTTCTTGGCAAGTAACACAATATGTTGCGCACGAACCATTGCTAATCACGGCATCCTGTCCGTTATCTAAACACTTTTTAGCTTCTTTTAAACATCCTATTGGCGTACTACATTCGGTACCTTCTTCTTCTAGGCTGCTAACCTTGACGCCTTGAAAATCATGTATATCGGACTGGATATTTTCTGTTGCAGAAAAATGAACTGTTCCTTTTCCATTCTCATCTAAGCTAATCCGTAAAGCTAACTTCTGATCAGGAAGTGATTGGTCTAGATCTTCAAAAAGTTCCATTGCCATCAATATCAAAGAATCATTGTCGATCTTTTAACGTTGTAAATCTTCGGAATTTTCCCCACAAGAGACAAAAATCAACAACAATGGGAGTAATAATCTTATTGAAAAAAAATTGGTAGGTTTCATAACGATTGAATAAAATTAAGTATTTGGTTCTTCTCCCATCTAAGGAAGGTGTCTTTCTAGTAATGTATGCAAACAAGTACAACGATGCTAAAACCCAAAAAAATTATGAAATATTCAAACATGATTTGGAATTAAGGTTACATCAAATGTACAAAAAAACCAAAATCATCAATGAACTTTAACATTTTTTGTTGTTCGCCAGACGGAAAAACTTTGATTCGGGTTGTTTTTTTAGTACTCTTACGTTGTGAAAGTTATAAACAACTACTTTCCCGATCTAAACGATCTGCAACAACAACAATTGCAGCAGCTTCACGGCTTATATGAAGATTGGAATCAGAAAATCAATTTGATTTCTCGTAAAGACATCGACGCCCTTCACGAACGCCATGTGTTACACGCTTTGGGGATTGCCAAAGTAGTGTCGTTTGCGCCCCATGGGAAAATTCTCGATGTGGGTACAGGTGGCGGTTTTCCTGGCATTCCACTTGCCATCCTTTTTCCAGAAACTGACTTTTACCTTGTTGACTCCATTCAGAAGAAAATCGGAGTCGTCAATGCAGTTGCTGCCGCGGTTGGACTGACAAACGTACAAGCAACTCATCAACGCGCCGAGCAAGTAAAGGGAAAGTTTGACTTTGTGGTTTCCCGTGCGGTCACCCAAATGCCCCGATTTGTGGAATGGGTACAGGACAAAATTAGCCCAACGCAACAACATGATTTGGCCAATGGCATACTTGCCCTAAAAGGTGGCGACTTGACCGAAGAGCTTCAATCTTTTCCCAAAGCGACCCGCTATCCGCTTGCCAACTATTTCCAAGAAGAATTTTTTGCTACGAAATATGTGGTGCACCTGCCTCTCTAACCCATATGCGGGTAACGGTAGTCTTTAGGCGGCACCATCGTTTCTTTGATCAATCTCGGGGATACCCATCGCAATAGGTTTTGCATCGAGCCAGCTTTGTCGTTGGTGCCAGACGCTCTGGCACCTCCAAATGGTTGTTGTCCAACCACTGCACCACTGGGTTTGTCATTGATGTAAAAGTTTCCGGCGGCATTGACGAGTTTTAAACTTGCGTCTTCTATCACCTGACGATCCTGTGCAATCACAGCACCTGTGAGTCCATAGACTGAAGTATTATCCACCAAATCAATGGTTTCTTCCCATTTGGCATCCTCATAAACGTAAAGGGTCACGACAGGGCCAAACAGTTCTGTCTCCATGGTTGTGTATTTCGGATTGGTTGTCAGCAATACAGTAGGCGAAACAAAATAACCCTTGGACTTGTCATAAGTTCCACCAACGAGGACTTCGACATCCTTGTCCGCTTTGGCTTGGTCGATATAAGCAGCGAGTTTATCAAAGGATGCCTCATGGATTACAGCTGTGATAAAATGGCTCATGTCTTGTGGAGATCCCATGGTAAAGGATTTGACATTGGCAACCACTTTGTCAATAATTGGCTGTGCAATCGATTTTGGTAAATAGATTCGAGAGGCAGCTGAGCACTTTTGTCCTTGATATTCAAAAGCACCACGTGTAATGGCAGTGGCAACCACATCGATGTCTGCTGATTGATGAGCCAAAATAAAATCTTTTCCGCCAGTTTCTCCAACGATACGCGGATAGGTTTTATAGGTCTTGATGTTTTCCCCGATTTTCTTCCATAAGTCTTGAAAAACAAAAGTTGAACCTGTAAAGTGCAAGCCCGCAAAAGACGGATGCTTCAGTACAATATTTGTAATCATTTCAGGGTCGCCAGAAACGAGCGTAATTACGCCATCAGGAAGTCCAGCTTCTTTAAAGATGTCCATCAAAATTTTGGCAGTATACATTTGGTGGTCACTGGGTTTCCAGACCACCACATTCCCCATCATCGCCATACATGAGGTGAGATTGCAAGCAATGGCAGTAAAGTTAAATGGCGTAACTGCATAGGTAAATCCCTCCAGTGGTCGGTGTTCAATTCGATTGAAAACACCATGGCCAGGAGCGGGTTGTTGCTGATAGATTTGCGAAGCAAAAGCAGCATTGAATTTGAGGAAATCAACCGATTCACAAGTGGCGTCTATTTCTGCTTGAAAAATATTTTTAGACTGACCAATCATGGTGCCTGCATTGATAATTGCTCGGTAGGGACCTGCGATCAGATCAGCAGCTTTGATAAAAATTGACACACGATGCTCCCATGAGATTGCGGCCCATTTTGCTTTGACTTTCAATGCGTTGTCAATTGCTCGTGTGACATGTTCGGGTTGGGCAACGCTATAGGTTCCAACAATGTGCTGATGATCGTGCGGAGGTCGAATGGGGCGCGTTTCTGGTGTAAAGACCTCTTCATCGCCAAGATACAAGGGAACTTTAACTTTTTCATTGAACATTTTTTTGTAGGTTTCTTCGACTTGTTTTCGTTCTGGCGAAGTAGGTCGATACTCATAAGTGACTTCATTTTGTGGAGTGTCAACTGTGAAAAATCCGTAAGGCATGACGTATGTTTTTTTGGTTATTTAACAAATCTACTAAAAAGTGTTATAAAATCAATTCATTGCAAAGGCGGGGCTCAGTTTAAATTTGGGGATATAAACTCTAAACTTTTTGGTTGTTGCGAGATTAATAAAGTTGTAGTGTCCATCCATGGCTCCCACAGAGGAAGTCACCAAACAGCCCGATTTATAGGTGTAACTTTTCCCAGGCGAAATCACGGGCTTTTTACCTACAACGCCCTCCACATCAATGATGGTTTTTGTACGGAGAGAATCAATAATTTCCCAATGTCTCGATTGGAGTTGAACGGCTTCTTTTCCCTGATTGTGAATGGTAATTTGGTAAGCGTAGGAATAGTTGAGCTTGTAATCTTTGAAGTAGGTTCCTTCAAAAAAAACCTTTACAGAAACACGAATTCCACGAGTGAGTAGCTGTACCATACTTGCAAGGTACAAAACTTCCAGATTGCGTGGTAATTAATTTTGGATTTGTCTAGAGTTTCCAACTCCAACACCGATCAATCGATCGTAACGGTCTCCAAACCTTCGCAGATAAACCAACGCCAAATACTCATTTTCGGTTTCCCAATGACTGCCCCCAACGCCATTATCATACAACTGACCAGCGGAATCGATTGCAATATATTTGTAATTATACACACCTTGTTTGAGCCGAAGTGTCACTTGGTGGAGTTTGTTTGCAGAGTCGTATTCTAATTTATGGACTTGCTGTGGCTGATGCTGATTGAAAAGACCAGTGACATAAAAATCATAGTTGGTTTCTGACGAACGCAAACGGAAGGTGACTTTTGTGTAATCGGCATCTGTGTCTGGATTGAACCCTTCTGTGGTTTGAATTACAAAATTACCATTGATGTCAGGTGCGTAGGTATATACATTTCCATTGCGCACATAATTGGGATATAAAATGCTTTGGTACAGGTTTTCACGTCTGATATAGGCAACATTCCCCCCTGCTGATCGAATGTCTTTAGTATCAAAAAATAAGTATTCGTTCCCGCCCTCAAAAATGAGATTATTGTCGTATTCAAATCGCAGGTTTTGATTCATCACATAATCGTATTTGGGGATTTTTCTTGCAGACGACCAGCGGTAGTTTTGAAGAGCCCAAACGCTGATCTCTTGATCAGGTTGTCGAGAATTGATGTTCGCTGTTTGCACCCCGATTTCGATTCTTTGCTTGCTGTCAATCCCTTCCAAATCACGCAACCGAAAAATACCGACTTGCACATTGGCTTGTTGCTCATAGACGACAAATCGCTTGGTAAAAATCAACTCTTGTTTGCCATTAAAAACAGCCAGGACATAATTTCCACTTGTGATAATTTCAATATCTCTGTTCGGAATGGTCAAGGTGTAGTGTGTATAGCTTTGCAGTGTAGCCGACGAGTTACTCATATTCCGAATTCGCACGTCATCGAAACCATTGATATATTCTGATTTAAACAATTCCGAAGCAGTCCAGTCCGCATTTGCGTGTTGAATGGTGTAGTAATAATAGGCCTCATTGGCGTTCAAATCGTCAAAGCGTAAAGTGAATGCTTTACCTAGTTCAACAATAGGAGTATTTTCGATTTGTTCTTCTGCCTGAAAAATGATTGTACCAATGTGATTTGGAGGTGTTTTTTCTTTTAACTCTTGTCCCATTAAAATGCTGGGAAAAACAAGTGCGAAAAAGATTTGTTTAACGTTTAGCAACTCAAAAAATTTAAAAATATTGGCTAAAGATACCTAAAATCAGAGATGAAATTACAAAGTCAAAATATAGTCAAAAATAGAAGCGTTAAACAAATTATTTGGAATTAATATAAATAAGAATAAAAAGGAGTCTGAACCTTTTTTTAAGCGCTTTTAACTAAGTAAATTTGTGCTCCAAAACAACCAATTCATCATGTCAACTGACATCAAGATCCGAAAAGGTCTTACCCTCCGACTCAAGGGGGCTCCTACCA
>JAKMFI010000125.1 GCA_022425505.1 Flavobacteriaceae bacterium
GTTGCTCGGCAAGGCGCGCTATTACAACGGCAGATACCTCCAAGCCCTAGACGCGTTCAATTATATCATTGACCACCTGCCAAACACAAGTAGTATAAACAAAGCTCAACTTTGGAAAGCCAAAGTCTTCATTCAGCTTTTACAAGAACAACGCGCCATTGCCATTTTTAAGGACCTACTGTCCAAACCCGAACTTACCCTCGCCGAATCAGCCGATGCTTCTGCCTATTTGGCAAAGGCACACCTTGCCCTCAACCATCCCCAACAAGCTACCCAACCACTTTACAATGCAGCCGCCTTTACAAAAGACAACGCTACCCGTGTACGATATTATTATCTTCTCGGGCAATTACATGATAAACTCGAACACCGCGACTCGGCAGCGGTTGCCTACCAAAGGGTAATTAATCTCAATCGACGGATTCCCAGAACCTATTGGATACATGCGAAGCTAAATCAGTTAAATACCAGTCTATCGGATGAGGAAACCGTCCAGAAACAATACGGCAAGTTGACCAAAAACGAGGAAGACAAACGTTACTTGGATAAAATTCATTTTAGTCATGCACTATACAGCTTGTCAATCCATGACACTCTTTCTGCCAAAGAGCTGATCAATGCAAGTTTACGAACCAACACCAAAGACAAGATTTTAAAAGGGTTGGCTTACGAAACCATGGGGAATGTGTTTTTTGAAGAAAATCAATTTATCCTATCTGGGGCATATCTCGACAGCACCCTGCAAGTCTTGCCTCCCAAAACACGTTCGTATCGAAAAATCAAACGCAAAAGAGATAAGCTCAACGACATTATTGACTACGAGACCACTCGACAAACGACAGACAGCTTGTTGGCTCTAATCGATAAAACCCCAGAGGAGCAAACCGCTATATTTGAAAGTTATATCAAAGCCCTAAAAACAACAGATTCACTTCAACTCTTCCAACAAGAACGACTACAGCAATTGGCTGCCAACACTTCTTTTTTTGATAGTGATTTCTATTTCTACAACCGATCGGCTCGGACTCGCGGAGAGAGTGAGTTTTATCGCATTTGGGGGAATATCAAAAAAACAGACAACTGGCGCTATTCGAGTTTGCAATCTTTTGCATTCACACCAGATGAAAGTGCGCCTGAAGACGAAATTGAGGAGGAACCACTTGACCCTCGTTATATCGTTGAAACCTATACAAGTCAGATTCCTCCACCCGAAACCAAAGACAGCTTGAGTCAAGTGCGAAATGCGACCTATTTTGACGCAGGCCTGGCATACAAAGAACAGTTTGGGGCCTACCCTCAAGCCAAAGACCGATTGCAAACGCTCCTGTCTCTAGACACCAAATACAATTTGCCATCTCTATACCACCTTTATCAAATCGAGTTGGAAACTGCTGGAGACCAAGCAGCGGCCTATAAAAACCGCATTATCACAGAATACCCAGACTCCCAATACGCTACGATCCTTCAAAACCCCGAGGCCATGGAAGAAGCGCTGAGCCGTTTTGAGGAACGATACACGATACTTGAAGACCGTTTTAAAGCCCAAGCTTTCGAAGAGGTCATCGATGAGTGCTTTTCGGCTATGCTCTCGTTACAAGACGAGACCTTGCGCTCGCGCTTTGCCTTGTTACGGGCTCATGCAATCGGCCGATTGGACGGCATGACGGCCTATCAAACGGCCTTGTCTGAAGTCTCAATTTCGTTTCCCAACCAACAAGCAGGAGAAGAGGCGAGCAAACGACTGCTTGAAATCAAAAACCTCACACCAACTCATGCTGAAGAAGGCGATCGTTATTTGGTTTATTTTGTGTTTGATCGAAAAGATCACGACACGACAAAACGTATACAAACCAAAGTAAAAGGAACAATTTCTTCTCAGGGTCTCCAGCGAACGGTAAGCGCAACGATTGACGTGCTTGACAGACAAACCGAGCTGTTGGTGGTTCAGCGATTTACGTCCGAGGATCAAGCGAATAACTATCGTGACAACTTACTGAGAATTCACCCGGAATTGCGTAAAATCAAAAATTTTGTAGCTTTGACGTCCGCTTTTCGGGACATCCTCATTTTCAAAGATGTAACCAATGAATAACCAAAATGGGATTTAAAGCAAAACAACAAATGGATAACTCTAGAAACAACATCAAAATCAATTTTATTGAGCCCAATACCAAGGTGATTGGAGAAATCCATTCCGAATCCGATTTTCGTATTGACGGAACTCTTGAAGGAACGGTTCAAACCACGGGTCGTGTCGTAGTTGGTCAAGAAGGTAAAATTAAAGGTAAAATCATCTGCACAAACGCAGATATCATGGGGACATTTGAGGGAACGATCGAGGCATCCAACCTCTTATCCATCAAGGACGAAGGGGTAATTGATGGTAAAGTGATCGTCGGAAAATTGGCGGTAGAAGCAGGCGCGATGCTCAACGCACAGTGTTTGATGAAAAAAGCCATCAAATCACTACAGCCCGTCGATGAAGAAAAATCCGAAAAAACCGCATAAACCCAACGCCTTCCGTTGGTTAGCCCTTACTGGCTATTCTGCCCAACTCGGGGTTTCAATCTATGCTTCTGCTCGTCTAGGTCAATGGCTCGATCTCAGCTATCAAACCGATCGAACTTGGACATTGATTTGTGTTCTGTTGGGTCTTTTCGTTTCCATAACTATTTTGTTGCAACAACTCAAAACGCTCAACCATGACTAAACCATTACTCAAACTTGGTGGCGGATTACTTATCGCACTTTCGTTGGCGTTTGTAATACACACCACTTTGATGCCCGACGCACTTTGGGGACAAATCCGAATCATGTGGCTTTGCTATGGGTTTAATTTTGGGTTGGCAGTACTTATCTTTTGGGCAGTCCTCGCCACGCACAAAAAAAACGCAATGCTCGTGGGGGTTGTGTTTATGGGGGGGAGTATGTTTAAGTTTGGTCTTTTCTTTTTATTGATTTATCCCGACTTCAAAGCAGATGGGTTAGTGGGTCGTGATGAGCTCACCTTGTTCTTTGTTCCTTACCTGATTTCTTTGTTTTCGATGACCTATGCTGCATCCCGCGTATTGCAACGCGCTTAGTCCCCACATTTTTTGTTAAAATCCATTTCATTTTTAACAGTAAATAATTTACATTTGCAGCCGGTATTCGCATGAGGAAAAAACAATTTATTTCGGCGATATTTTTTGTCCTTTCGGGCTTCTTTGCTCAGGCAGTTGAAGGCGGACCAAAAGACGAAGAAAAATCAGGCGACTTAAAGTCCGAAATCAAAGCCTATATCCGCCACCACTTAGAAGACACGCACGACTTTTCAATCGGATCTTACACCACAGATGAGGGCAAGAAAAAATACATAGGATTTTCGCTTCCTGTCATATTGTGGGATGATGAATTGGTCAGCTTTTCATCAGGCAAGCTCAAGCATGGCAAAGCGGTACACCAAGTAGGGTCTAAGTATTACAAGCTCTATCATGGAAAAATTTATCGCACCGATGCGGAGGGAACCATCACCTATGATGCGGACAAAAAAGTAACCAACGACAAACCACTTGACCTGTCGATGACCAAAAGTGTGGTTACCATGCTATTTACCGCGTCTTTGATGTTCTTTTTGTTTCGCAGCTTGGCAAATTCTTACAAAACAAACGGCAGTATTGCTGCTGGTGTTGGTCGTTTCTTTGAGCCAATTGTCATCTACATTCGCGATGACATTGCCATCCCCAACATTGGAAAAAAGCATTATAGAAGGTATATGAGCTATCTGCTCACCATCTTCTTTTTTGTGTGGTTTTTGAATATCCTAGGGTTGTCACCATTAGGGATTAATGTCACTGGAAATATCGCCGTCACATTTGGATTGGCTTTATTGACGTTTTTGATCACCAACCTCACCGCAAATAAAAATTATTGGGCACATATTTTCTGGATGCCAGGGGTGCCTGTATTGATGAAAATCGTGTTAGCACCCATCGAATTATTAGGGGTGATTATCAAACCGTTTTCATTGTTGATCCGTTTGTATGCCAACATCCAGGCGGGCCATATCGTATTGATGAGTTTAATTGGATTGATGTTTATTTTCAACAATTGGCTCGGGAGTAGTTTATCATTTGTATTGGCATTTGCAATTTCGATTATCGAAGTTTTAGTTGCCTTATTGCAAGCGTATATTTTCACGATGCTTTCCGCTTTGTATTTTGGATTTGCAGTGGAAGAACATGAAGAAGCACATTAACATTATTAATAATTAAAACAACAATCATTATGGAAATTCCAGCAATTGTAGGCGCAGGATTAGTAGTTATCGGAGTAGGAATGGGAATCGGCCGTATCGGTGGTTCTGCTATGGAAGCGATCGCTCGTCAGCCAGAGGCCTATGGAAAGATTCAAACTGCAATGTTGATTGCAGCTGCCCTTATCGAGGGAATCGGTTTTGCAGCATTGTTTGCAGTATAAGTCAACACCCAACAGCAGTGGGTAGTGTAAGCACACCGCCCACTGCGGGTTAAATCTAAGGATATGGAAAAGCTATTGGGAGAATTCTCTTTTGGACTGTTTATTTGGCAGACGTTTATCGTTGTTGGCCTTCTTTTATTGTTGCGCAAATTTGCTTGGAACCCAATTCTCAATGCGATCAATGATCGTGAGGAGGGGATTCGAAGTGCACTTCAGTCTGCTGAAGATGCACGTGTAGAGATGCAAAACTTGCAAGCCGATAACGAGCGGATTCTGAAGGAAGCACGCGCCGAGCGCGATGGACTTCTCAAGGAAGCAAGAGAGATCAAACAAAAAATGATCGATGACGCAAAAGACGAAGCCAAAACACAAGCAGCTCAAATCATGACCCAGGCACAAGCGGCGATTGAAAGCGAAAAGCAAGCGGCTGTGGCTGAGCTCAAGCAACAAGTGGCTTCTTTGTCGATTGAAATTGCTGAAAAAGTAACCAAAGAGACTTTGTCAGACGACAAAAAACAAACCCAATTGGTTGAAAAATTACTCAAAGACGTAAACTTATAATCCATGAAAGGATCTAGAGTCGCGATTCGTTATGCCAAAGCCTTACTGGCAACTGCACAAGAGCAACAAGCAGTTGACCAAGTTGCGGATGACATGGAATCGGTTTATACGACTTTGGAGAACAGCCAAGAATTGAAGGCCGTTTTGGCTAGCCCAGTCATCAGTGCTGAGCTAAAGGGAGACACGCTCAAAGCCATATTTGGCAAGGTGTCACCAGTTGTCAAAACCTTTTTGGCATTGGTTGCCGAAAATAATCGTGCCAATCATTTAGATGGAGTGGCACTTAAATACAAACAACTCTATCAAGAGTTACAGGGTAAACAAGAGGCAGAGGTCACAACAGCTGTGCCACTGACTCCAGCCCTTGAAAAAGTGGTGATGGAGAAAATCAAAACGCTAACCGACAAAAAAGTAGAGTTGGTCAGTACAGTTGATCAAGACATTATCGGGGGATTTATTTTGCGTTTGGGCGATCAGCAATTTGATGCGAGTGTTGCCAACCAATTGCAATCCCTAGAACATAAGTTAAGTAATCGAAAAGCATTAGCATAGGACTATGGCAGATGTAAAAGCAGCGGAAGTATCCGCAATTATCAAGCAACAATTAACAGGTTTTGACTCAGGGGTGTCCCTGGACGAAGTCGGAAGTGTACTTCAAGTCGGAGACGGGATTGCCCGTGTTTATGGCTTGTCCAACGCCCAATATGGAGAGCTGGTCTCTTTTGATTCGGGCTTGGAAGGGATCGTACTCAACTTGGAAGAGGATAACGTCGGGGTGGTACTTTTGGGACCATCAAAAGGCGTAAAAGAGGGCGACACCGTGAAGCGCACACAGCGCATTGCCTCCATCAATGTTGGAGAAGGAGTTGTTGGACGTGTTGTCGATGCCCTTGGAAATCCAATTGACGGTAAAGGTGCTTTGACAGGGGACCTTTACGAAATGCCACTTGAGCGTAAGGCGCCAGGAGTAATTTTCCGTCAGCCAGTAAACGAACCACTCCAAACAGGAATCAAGTCGATTGATGCGATGATCCCAATCGGGAGAGGGCAACGCGAGCTGGTCATTGGGGACCGTCAAACGGGGAAAACGACCGTTTGTATCGACACCATCCTGAATCAAAAAGAATTTTATGACGCTGGGGAGCCAGTTTACTGTATTTATGTAGCGATTGGTCAAAAGGCATCGACGGTTGCTGCCATTGCCAAAGTCTTAGAAGACAAAGGCGCATTGGCATATACAACGATTGTTGCTGCAAACGCATCTGACCCAGCTCCGATGCAGGTATATGCTCCTTTTGCAGGTGCAGCGATTGGGGAGTATTTTAGAGATACAGGTCGCCCAGCTTTGATCATTTATGATGATTTGTCAAAGCAAGCAGTTGCCTACCGAGAGGTATCGCTCTTGTTACGTCGCCCACCAGGACGTGAGGCCTACCCTGGTGACGTTTTCTATTTGCACTCACGCCTATTGGAGCGTGCAGCCAAAGTCATCAACGATGATGATATTGCCAAGAATATGAACGACCTTCCAGAGTCGCTCAAGCCCATTGTCAAAGGAGGCGGTTCATTGACCGCTTTGCCGATTATCGAAACCCAAGCGGGAGACGTTTCGGCTTATATCCCAACCAATGTGATATCGATTACAGACGGTCAGATCTTCTTGGAGTCGGACTTATTTAACTCAGGTGTTCGCCCAGCGATTAACGTGGGAATTTCAGTATCTCGAGTAGGAGGTTCTGCACAGATCAAATCGATGAAAAAGGTTGCAGGAACACTAAAACTCGACCAGGCACAGTTCCGCGAACTTGAGGCCTTTGCCAAATTCGGCTCTGACCTTGATGCAGCCACACTCAATGTGATTGAAAAAGGAAAACGCAATGTTGAAATCCTGAAGCAAGCGCAAAACGATCCCTTTACCGTTGAAGATCAAGTTGCGATTATTTATGCTGGATCGAAAAACCTATTGCGTGAAGTTCCTGTTGAGAAAGTAAAAGAATTTGAGCGCGCATACCTCGAGTTGCTCAATGCCAAGCATCGCAAGGTGCTCGACGACCTCAAAGTAGGAAAGCTAACAGATAAGGTGATTGATACGCTCACGAAAGTAGCGTCAGATGTCGCAGCCAATTACAAATCTTAAGTAGAGCGTAGAGTATGGCAAATCTCAAGGAAATTCGCAGTCGAATCGCATCGGTCTCCTCGACCATGCAAATCACCAGTGCCATGAAAATGGTATCTGCAGCGAAACTCAAAAAAGCACAAGACGCGATTACAGCCATGCGTCCTTATGCCGATACCTTGACGGAACTTTTGCAAAACCTCAGTGGCTCAATCGAAGATGCTTCAGGCAGCGTATATGCTACGGAACGACCCGTTCAGAAAGTCCTTTTGGTTGCGATCACGTCCAACCGTGGGCTATGTGGCGGATTTAATTCGAATATCATCAAAGAGGTTGTCAACCAGCGGGACAACAATTATGCTAGTGAGCAAGTCGATGTGTTTACGATTGGAAAAAAAGGAAACGACATTCTCAGTAAAGACTTTTCGGTTGCCGAAAACCGTGGAGATGTATTTGATGAGCTCACCTTTGCCAATGTAGCTACAGTCGCCGATCAGTTGATGGCGCTTTACGCCGGCGGGGGCTATGATCGAATTGACTTGGTCTATAACCGATTTAAAAATGCGGCAACACAAATTGTAACTGTAGAACAGTTTTTACCGATTGTTCCAGTTGCTGCAGAGACAGCTTCAAACTCAGACTATCTCTATGAGCCCGCTCAGGAAGAGATCGTCAGCACCTTGATTCCAAAGGCACTCAAAACCCAACTGTTTAAAGCACTCCGCGACTCGTTTGCGAGTGAACACGGCGCACGAATGACGGCCATGCACAAGGCCACAGACAATGCCACCGAGCTTAGAGACCAACTCAAGCTCACCTACAACAAAGCGCGCCAAGCAGCGATTACCAACGAAATCCTCGAAATCGTTGGCGGTGCGGAGGCGTTGAATGGGTAAACGAGATATTTCTTTTTAGATTTCCTACCTTGCAAG
>JAKMFI010000131.1 GCA_022425505.1 Flavobacteriaceae bacterium
TCTATCGCATCTTGGGGGGTATGAATGCCTCCTACTCCAATGATGGGAAAACTGCCTTTACTGTTTGTGTGAAGAAAACGGATCACATCGGTACTTCGGTTGCTGAGTGGCTTACCACTCAAACCACCTGTTTCTGTGCAAATCGCAGAGTCGCTTTGAAGTCCATTTCGGGCAATCGTTGTATTGGTTGCGATGACGCCATCGATCTTGGTGTCAGAAACAATATCGATGATATCCAACAATTGGGTGTCAGTCAAATCAGGAGCGATTTTTAACAAGATGGGCTTGGGGTTTTTGTGCTTCTGGTTTTCTGCTTGTAGGGTTTGCAGCAAAGCCGTAAGTGGTTGTTTCTCTTGTAGGTCACGCAGATTTGGTGTGTTTGGCGAACTGACATTCACAACAAAATAATCGACATGAGGAAATAAGGCATCAAAACAAAGGGTATAATCTTCAGTAGCTTGGTCGTTTGGTGTCGTTTTGTTTTTACCGATATTGCCCCCTATAATCACATTCTTATTCTTTTTTAATCTCGAAATTGCTGCATCAACGCCTTGATTATTAAACCCCATCCGATTGATGATCCCCTGATCGGATAACAATCGAAAAAGGCGTTTCTTGGGGTTTCCGTCTTGAGGTTTTGGCGTAAGGGTTCCGATTTCAATAAAGCCAAATCCAAAATTGGAAAGTTCTTTATACAGCTTGGCGTCCTTGTCAAAACCGGCAGCGAGACCAATTGGATTTGGAAAACGAATGCCAAATACATGCCGTTCGAGTTTGGGGTGGTTTACGCTATACAAACGACGAACCAGGGCCCCAACAAAAGGGATTTTATGAACGAGTCGGATTGATGCGAAAGAGAAATGGTGAACGCTCTCCGCATCGAATAAAAACAAAATGGGTCTAATGAGTTGTTTGTACACCTACTCTCGCATAAAAAAAGCGCCAGAGGCGCTTTTGGTTGTTATTTTTTGGAGGGCGGTGATAATTTTTGACTGAGTTCCATCGAAATGAAACCTCGTTCCATTTTCAATTTTCCAGCCATGGTTTCCACCACACAAGAATCATTTTGGTCATTGACTTCTACGATTTTGCCGTGGACACCAAACTTGGTAATTACACGGTCTCCCTTTTTCATGCTGTTTTTAAAAGCTTTCTCTTTTTTCGCTCTGCGTTGCTGAGGTAGAATCATAAAAAAGAATATGACTCCAAACATCATCAACAGAAATGGGAGCTGACCTGCAAATGCGCCTTCCATAATTGTTATTCGTTTATTGTTGATTGGCCTGCGCTGCTTGGCGACGGGCTTCTCGTTGTTGTTCTTTTAAGGGGTCTGGAGTTACAAATGTTCTGATTTGAACAACCTCTCTACCCTTTTCAGTGTTGGTCGTGAACGTCACTGATCGGTTGTTTGCATTCGGCTTGTTGTTCGAATCAAACTTAACCGTCACCTCTGCACTATCCCCAGGAGCAATGGGTTGGTCTTTTGGATAATCAGGAACCGTACAACCACAACTTCCACGTGCATTGAGAATAATCAAATCGGATGAACCAGTGTTTGTTAATGTAAACACCGTTTCTACAACCTCACCTTCGTTGATTGTTCCAAAGTCGTGTGATAATTTGTCAAATGTCATTACAGGAGCATCGGTCGTCGAGGCTTCTGCTGCTGCCGTTGCACTCTCATTTGCTTTTGCTTTTTTTGACGGATCAGTCGAGCAAGCACTTAGGAGTACTGCTAAAAATAAAATATGTATGAATTTCATGCGATAAATTTTGTTGTAAAGGTAAACATTTCGATTGATTCTCGGTATTATTTATCAGCGGACTGATTACGCTCTAGATCTTTGGAAATCACATCTAAAATTCCATTGATAAACGTACTGCTTTTTGGGGTTGCATACTCTTTGGCAATTTCGAGGTATTCATTGATGGTAACCTTAGTCGGAATGGATGGGAAGTACAGAAATTCAGCGATGGCGAGTTTGAGTAAAATCATATCCAATACCGCAATCCGATCCTGCTCCCAATTGGGTGTGCGACCTTTCAATTGATCTGTTAGTTCATCATCATGAACTGCGACAGATTTTAACAAGTCTATCGCAAATGTTTGGTCTTCTTCATCTTTATATATGGACGTCAATATCAAATCTTCAGGATCGGTATCTTCGTGCATGTGAAAAAGGGTGTTTCGCACGATGGTATTGACCAAAGGAAAATCATCAACCCAAGAGGGCTTGATTTCTTCAATCAATTCGTGAAGTCGTTCATAAGGCGCAATAACATCCGTAAAAAGATCAATCAGAACCGTTTTGTCCGCCACAAAACCGGTTTCATTTCCAGAAAGATAGGCAGCATAACGATCACTTGCAGCAATTTGATCCCATATCAACCGAACATACTCATCGTGTTTTTTCCAATAATTGATTTTAAACTTGGCGGTCTTTGATTCCAAAATCTTACTGTTAGACAATTTTGCAATTGCTTGATTGGAAAAGAATTTTGGATTGAGCTGATTAGAATCGGCTTTCAAATACTGCTTTTCAGCGAGTTTGTGAAGTGACAGACCACACGCTTGCAGCTCAATAAACATATTGAGTAGCAACAAGTACAATTCAAAAAAACCTGTATTACTAAGCTGTAATTGTTGTTGAGCGACTTTTAGGTCAAAAGGATAACTTATTGTATTCGCGTAAAGCTGTTGCATCACTTTTACGCGTAAATGTCGTCTGGTCAGCATGTCAAAGATTTCATTAATTCCCTACAAAAATACACTTATTAACGGTTTGAAATCCACAAACGGTAAATTAAAACTTGCACACTATCTTTGAGGTCAGAATTTCAAACCATTGCGCGCATTACAATACCTTAACAAATATCTTTACAAGTATCGAACACGTCTTGTACTCGGGTTCATTTTTACGATTACTGCCAAGGTGTTTGCCGTTGTTGCGCCGAGTTTGGTTGGAGATTCAATCACTGTAGTCAACCGGTATCTGACCGAACCCACTGGAGATCTCACAGAAACCAAAAATATCTTGCTACAAAACATTACGTTGATCGTTGGAGCTGCCATACTTTCAGGGTTGTTTACCTTCACCATGCGGCAAACGATTATCAATGTTTCGCGTTTTATTGAGTTTGATCTCAAAAATGAAATCTATCAACATTATCAGCGATTGAGCTTAAACTTTTACAAAAACAATCGCACTGGAGATTTGATGAACAGAATTAGTGAAGACGTTTCCAAGGTGCGTATGTATTTTGGACCAGCATTGATGTATAGCATCAATACGGTATCGCTTTTTGTGATTGTCATCTCCTACATGATTAGCGTAGCTCCTACCTTGACTCTCTATGCTCTAGCACCCCTTCCGCTCCTCTCATTGGCTATCTATCAGTTGAGCAGATCGATCCATAAACGCAGTACCATTGTTCAAGAATACCTCTCTAAACTCTCTGCATTTGCGCAAGAAATGTTTAGTGGAATTGGCGTTATCAAAGCCAATGCCATAGAGCCAACTGCAAACCAAAAGATGGGGTCTTTGGCTTTGGGAAGTATGTCAAAAAATATGCACTTGGTTCAGGTACAAGCATGGTTTTTTCCATTGATGATTTTATTGATTGGGCTTTCTAATATTTTGGTCATATTTATCGGCGGTAGGCAGTTTATCAATGGTCAAATTGAATTGGGTACCCTGGCAGAATTTATCATTTACATCAATATGTTAACATGGCCCGTGGCTACCGTTGGCTGGGTAACTTCTATCGTGCAACAAGCGGAAGCTTCACAAAAACGAATCAATGAGTTTTTGGGACAAGAGCCAGAGATTGTCAATCCAAAAGGTGGCAAAGAGCTCCAATCCTACAGCATCGAGTTTGAGAATGTCTCATTTTCTTATGACGATGCCAGAGAAGAAGCCGTTAAAGAAGTGAGCTTTCAACTTGAATCTGGAAAAACCTTAGCGATTTTGGGTAGGACAGGTTGTGGAAAAACAACACTTTTACAGCTCATTACTAGGATGTATGATGTGAGCTCAGGGGCCGTCAAAGTTGGTGGTATCGATGTTCGTGAGCTCGATCTCAAGATGTTGAGAGATCATATTGGAACTGTACCGCAAGAAGCCTTTTTATTTTCAGATACTTTGGAAAACAATATCCGTTTTGGAAAGGCCGATACAACCAAAACCGAAGTTGAAAATGCTGCTAAACAAGCGGCAGTTCACAATAGCATCATGAATTTTTCTAAGGGCTATCAAACCATTATTGGAGAACGAGGTGTATCCCTTTCTGGGGGTCAAAAGCAGCGGATGTCAATCGCCAGAGCATTGATTAAGCAGCCCGAAATTTTACTCTTTGACGATTCCTTTTCCGCTGTGGATACCCAAACCGAGGAAACCATATTGGGCAATCTAAAATCGATGTCGTTTCAATCAACAACAATCGTGGTTTGTCATCGGGTATCTTCAGCCAAAAATGCAGATTTTATACTGGTGATGGACGAGGGTCGCATTGTCCAATATGGAACACATGAGGTATTGGTCAACGCACCTGGCTATTATGCAGACCTGTGTAAAAAGCAGCTGTAAGCAGTTTGTGATTTCTTTTAAAAATCTTACATTTAAACAATACTAACCCGAATCAAAATCGAATGAGCGAAGACAAAACACATCGTAACCCCGTGATGTCCCACCGATTTAGAAGCCGTCACAAAGCGTATTTTTTTGATGTTTACGAAAATAAACATGGGAATCATTATCTCAAATTAACACAAAGCATTCGAGATGTAAACTCAACTGCTGACAATCCACAATATTTTCGCGAAACCCTTCATATTTATGAAGACTCTATCTATGAATTTTATCAATACTTTGAAAATGTGATTCAGCTCATCGAACAAAAAAATAGGTCTAATCCATCTACAAAAACAGAAAGTGTGGATGAGAACTCAACTTCAAAAAAAGAGGATGAGCAGGAATGATATTTGTATGTTTGTAAAAAAACATGGCACGTACACCATCTAATATGTTGCCCTTGGGCACAAAAGCACCTGCATTTTCACTTCCAGACACGGTAAGTGGAGAAACCCGATCTCTTGAACAAATCCATGGAAAAGAGGGAACTGTAGTCATGTTTATCTGCAATCACTGTCCATTTGTCAAACATGTCTTTAAGGGGATTGTTGATTTGGCCAATGATTACTTAGACAAGGGAGTTTCTTTTATTGCGATTTCGAGCAATGATGTTGAAAACTATCCAGACGACGCTCCCGATTTGATGACCAAAGTATCTGCCGAACAAAAGTTTCCTTTTCCCTATCTCTATGATGAAACGCAAGAAGTTGCACGCGCATACGATGCCGCTTGCACACCTGATTTTTATATTTTTGATAGGAAAAAGTCCTTGGTTTACCGCGGGCAGTTGGACGACTCTAGACCAGAAAATGGAATTCCAGTTAGTGGCAGGGACATGAGATCCGCATTGGAGGCCATGTGTAATGGAAAAGAGATTTCAGAGACGCAAAAGCCGAGTATCGGTTGTAATATCAAGTGGAAAAGCTAGCTCGCTGCCACAAGCTCCACATCAAAAATCAATGCAGCATCTGGCGGAATCACACCTCCAGCTCCTCTGGATCCATAAGCCAAGTCGGAAGGAATGACAAAACGCGCTTTGTCTCCTACTTTTAATAAGGACACCCCTTCGTCCCACCCTGGGATCACCTGACCTTGTCCCAAGACAAAGTCGATGGGTTGTTGGCGTTTGTATGATGAGTCAAACACTGTTTCATCAAGGAGCTGCCCTTTGTAGTGAACTGAAACCGTTTGGCCAGCAGCCGCTTGTTCCCCAGCACCCTCTTGTATGATTTGATATCGCAATCCGCTATCCGTTTTCTGAAAACCCGCGCTCACCTTATCGAGTTCTTCCGCTTGCTTGGCTTTTTGAGCTTCGATCCGTTCCTGTGTCTTTTGATTAAAAGAATTAAAGGCAGCAACAGCATCCCATTCTTGGGCGTCTTTGCCAATGCGTTGAATCTCGATTTTATCAATTGTATCGCCCTGAGCAATGGAGTCAACGATTTCTTGTCCTTCAACAACACAGCCAAAGACCGTATGTTTTCCATCTAGCCACGGGGTAGGAACATGTGTTATAAAGAATTGGCTTCCGTTTGTTCCGGGACCAGCATTTGCCATCGATAAAATACCGGCTTTGTCATGGCATAAACTGGGATCGATTTCGTCGTCAAATTGGTAACCGGGCCCGCCAACTCCACTCCCTTGCGGACAACCCCCCTGAACCATAAAATCTGGTATCACACGATGAAAGTTCAAGCCATCGTAATAAGGTGTGCCAGTTTGCTTCACTTCGTTGGCTAAACTTCCTTCTGCCAGACCGACAAAATTACCTACGGTAGCTGGTGTTTTTTCGTAATGAAGTTGAAGAGTTAGGGTTCTCTTTTGGGTGTGGATTGCAGCGTAAATACCGTCTTTCATGTCAATATATCTGGTGGCAAATATAGCGAAAAGAAAAGTGCTTAATTGGCAACTTCACTAATAAATTTGATGCGAAAAATTCGAAGGTCATCTTCTTCAAATTCTCCGTCAAACTCATCAAAAGCTTCCTGAATATCATCGTTTTCAGCTTCCATAAAATACTCCTTCAGCTCATCCTGTTGGTCCTCGTCAAACAGGGCATCAACCTCA
>JAKMFI010000134.1 GCA_022425505.1 Flavobacteriaceae bacterium
TGCTGTAAAACCGAGTGCGATCCACATATCGATTTGGGAAGTGATACAGTAAGTCCTTACAGCTGTTAATCCCCAATTCATTGCGAAGTAAAGTGCCGCGATTTGGACCGACTCCCTTTAGGTACTCAATGGGTTTTTCTAACAACGCTGCTGCCATATAACGAAGATAAATTTTTTCAAGAGAATTGTTGATAAAGTCTCCTTTTGTTATGGTATAACGACTGGATTTTTTCTTTTTTACGCGTACTTTAGTAGCTGTGGAAGATTACCTATCACAACTCAACGAAGCACAACAAGAGCCCACAACCCATGTGGAAGGACCGCTTATGGTCATTGCAGGTGCTGGATCTGGAAAAACAAGAGTGCTGACCTATCGGATTGCGTATTTGATGCAACAAGGGATAGATGCGTTTTCCATACTGGCATTGACCTTTACCAACAAAGCAGCTCGAGAAATGAAAACTCGAATTGCTGAAATTGTTGGCGAGAGTGAATCCAAAAATCTATGGATGGGAACCTTTCACTCTGTTTTTGCTCGAATCTTACGTGCAGAAGCAGATCGATTGGGCTATCCTTCTAGCTTTACGATTTACGACACCCAGGACTCGGAACGCCTTGTCAAGTCGATTATCAAAGAGATGAATCTGGATACAGATATCTACAAGCCAAAGCAAATTCGAAATCGGATTTCGTCCTTTAAAAACAGTTTGATAACGGTTCGTGCCTATCACAACAACCCCGAATTGGTTGAAGCAGACAGAGAGGCCAGACGCTCGGCCATGGGAAATATCTATAAAAACTACGTCGAACGTTGCTTCAAAGCAGGAGCGATGGATTTTGATGATTTATTGCTCAAAACCAATGAGCTTCTCAATCGCTTTCCTGATGTATTAGCAAAATATCAAGATCGTTTTCGGTATATTTTGGTCGATGAATACCAAGACACTAACCATTCCCAATATCTGATCGTACGCGCCTTGGCAGATAAATTTCAAAACTTATGTGTAGTGGGTGATGATGCGCAGAGTATCTATGCGTTTCGTGGCGCCAACATTGAAAATATATTGAATTTTCACAAGGATTACCCCGATGCAAAAACCTATCGACTTGAGCAAAACTACCGCTCAACAGAGTATATCGTAGAAGCTGCTAACAGTGTGATCAATCACAACCAAAATAAACTCGACAAAACCGTGTGGACTGCCAACGAAAAGGGTGAAAAAATTGTAATCCATCGTAGTCCATCAGATGGCGATGAGGGTCGATATGTGGCACAATCCATTTTTGAGCAAGCAATGAACTTGCAACTGCCTTATACTTCGTTTGCCATTCTGTATCGAACCAATGCACAATCTAGAGCGATGGAGGATGCGTTGAGAAAGCGAAATATCCCATACCGAGTGTATGGTGGCCTTTCGTTCTATCAGCGGAAAGAAATCAAAGATATGCTCGCTTACCTTCGTTTGATTGTCAATCCGAAGGATGAAGAAAGCTTGCGGAGAGTAATCAATTATCCCGCTCGCGGTATTGGGCAGACTACTTTGAACAAACTGGTGGTTGCCGCACAAGAACACAATCTTTCTTTGTTTGAAGTTGCTGATCAAGCCAATCATTTGCCGTTGCAAATTCATGCTGGCGCAAAAACAAAACTGGTCAACTTTGCGACTTTGATTAAAAGTTTTCAGGTTGCGAACGGCAATCAAGATGCCTTTGAAACCACAGATATGGTTGCCAAAAAAACAGGTTTGGTACAAGAACTAAAAAAAGAAGGAACTCCAGAAGCTGTCAACCGAGTTGAAAATATCGAGGAATTGCTAAATGGTATTCGAGATTTTGTCGAAGGTCAGCGTGAAATTGTAGATGCCAAGGGATCATTGGTTGAATTCCTTGAAGATGTTGCCTTGGCGACAGATTTTGACAATGAGACAGTCGATGAAAACTCGGTGTCTTTAATGACCGTTCATTTGGCGAAAGGATTGGAGTTTCCGCATGTCTTTATTGTGGGAATGGAAGACGATCTGTTTCCCTCAGCGATGAATATGAATTCCCGTACCGAATTGGAAGAAGAGCGTCGATTGTTTTATGTGGCACTCACGCGGGCTGAAAAACAAGCAACGCTGACTTACACCCAGTGTAGATATCGCTGGGGCAAACTCAATGATGCTGAACCGAGTCGATTTTTGACCGAGATTGACCCATCTTATGTGGACAATCGCGTTGTGGAGTCAAACTACGAATTCAAGCCCTTGGTTGATCCTTCCATCTTTGGGGATGATCAGCCAAAGGTTCGCTTTAAAAAGCCACCAACAAAATCAACACCTAAACGTGTGCCCAAAAACCTCAAGCCAATTTCTACTTCATCCCATTCTTCTCTAGTCGAACTCGGGGGCTTGGAAGTGGGGTCAAGGGTAAGTCACAACCGTTTTGGTGCAGGCACAATTGTTTCCATAGAGGGAAATGGGGGAGATGCAAAAGCCCTAATTGATTTTGATACAAATGGTCGAAAAAACTTGCTTTTACGATTTGCAAAACTCGATATACTGTAGAGATGCGATTATCATTTTTTGGGCATAATGAAAGAGTAATTCAAAAGGCGGTTGATGTTCTCGCCTCTGGCGGTCTAATTATTTATCCCACCGATACAGTATATGCAATGGGTTGTGCAAGTCACCATGCCAAAGCCCTTGAGAAGTTGGCTAAAATCAAACATGAGAAAAAGACAAAACCTCCTGTGAGTTTGGTTTGCGCATCAATATCCCAAGCTGCTGACTATACAGGCCAAATAGACAATACAAACTTCCGATTGCTTAAAACGTATTTCCCAGGCCCATATACCTTTGTATTACCCGTCATGAAAAAGCTCCCAAAGGCCTTGGGGAAACGGGGCTCCATCGGGATTCGTGTACCCAAACATGAAGGGATTTGTGCTTTGATCGAAGCTTTAGGTCAGCCACTGGCATCTGCATCGCTCCATCATGAGGACGAGGTGCGAGATTACACCACGGATCCAGATGAGATTGAACAAGAATGGGGTTCTGTCGTCGATTTGTTTATCGATAGTGGTTTTGGTGGAAATCAGCCGTCAACTGTGGTAGATTTGTGTGTATCACCTCCCAAAATCATTCGTCAGGGGGTAGGGGAATTTTTATAGAACAAAAAAAACGCAACCCAAGGGTTGCGTTTTGTAAAGATACATTTTGCGTTAAACTACTCTGTAGTTGCAGCCATTGCTTCGTCAAGTAGATTGTAGAACTGATCCAATTTTGGAAGTAATACAATGCGAATACGTCTGTTGTTTGCACGTCCAGAAGCAGTTTCGTTATCGTCAACGGGCATATATGAACTACGACCAGCAGCGATCATACGCTCAGGAGCAACGCCAAATTCTTTTTGAAGAACGCGAACAATTGAAGTAGCGCGATCGACACTCAAGTCCCAGTTGTCCTCAAATAAGTCATTGCTGATTGGGCGATCGTCTGTGTGCCCTTCAACCATAAACTCAAATTCTGGCTTATCGTTGATGATTTTAGCAACTTTTCCAAGAACTTCCTTCGCACGAGCAGTGATTTTGTTGCTACCTGTATTGAAGACCATTTTGTCAGAGATTGAAATGAAAACAACACCTTTCTCAACGTTGATCTCAATATCACTATCATTGATATCGACAAGCGAACTTTTCAGTGCAGTTACAAGTGCTAAGGTTACAGAATCTCTACGAGTTACCGCATCTTGCATTCTGCGAATAGTCAGATCTTTCTCTTTTAGTGACTCAAGCGAACGCTCAAGATTGTCAGCACCTTTCTTGGTCAAGGTTGTTAGGTTACCCATATTGTTGATGAGATCCTGGTTGTTCTCAATAAGAAACTGGTTTTGCTTACGAAGCTCAGCAATAGAAGCATCTGTTGCTGCCTTTTCGTCTAAACAAGCATTGAGTTTAACAGTTGCAGAATTCAGTAATTCTTGGGTTTCTTTTTGTTGAGTTTCAAGAGCAGCATATTTCTTTTGGGGTACACACGAAGTGAACAAGATAGGGAATGCTACAAGTAAAACGATTATTTTTTTCATTACTACGATTTTAATTTTGCTCAAAGTTATTAAAAATAAGGTTAATCTGTCTTTATTGTAACGCTTTTTTACAGAGAAAATTATTTCGGAATGACTTTGGTAATTAAAAACTTAACAAAAACACTCGTTATTCGAAAAGGCATGACTGTTTTTCTTCGATTAGAAAGGGTTTTTGGAAATACCCGAAAAAAGTGATTGTGGGCCTTTACAATAGCCCAAACATGATCGAATTTGAAAGTGAGAAACAAGAAGAGCCCCAAAAAGAAATCAAAGCCCAATCGAAAGATGATTACAAAAAGTAAGGGGAAGGCAGGAATGGTCTTTGTATAAGTCCAAAGGGAGTTGCGGATATTGTAGTATAACTTCTTCGGTTGATTGGTCGCCAATGTTCCTCCACCCAAGTGTGCTACCCGTATATTGCCGTGGCACATTGTAACCCAACCAACTGCCTTACCCCGCAAACACAAATCAATTTCTTCAAAATGCATAAAAAACCTTTCATCAAAACCGCCCAACTCGGTAAAAGCAGTTTTTCGAACCCAAAAAGCCGCCCCACTCGCCCATGTTACTTTTTCAGGGTTATCATATTGTCCTAGATCTTTTTCACAATGGTGTAGATAACGACCACGACAATACGGAAAGCCGAAAAGGTCTAAGTGACCACCAGCGGCACCAGCGTACTCGAAAATAGATTCGTCTTGATCAGAAACAATTTTTGGTTGTGCAAAACCGAGATGCTGATGGGTTTCGAAGAGTTGTCGCATGGGGGAGACCCAATCTGAGTTTACCCGAACATCGTTGTTGAGAAAGCAGTACAAGTCAACATCGATTTTGGAAACGGCCAGGTTGTACCCCTTCGCATACCCATAGTTTTTGTCGAGAACTAAAATATGAACTTCAGGAAAGTTCTTTTTAAGAGAATCAAGAGAGTCATCTGTTGATCCGTTATCAACTACCCAAACTTCTGCATCTTGTTTATGAGTAACAACGCTGCCCAAATAAGATGATAGGAGGTCTTTACCGTTATAATTCAGTATGAGGATTGCAACGTTCATATCAGTTTGGACTTAACATAGGTAAATCTTCACAAAAATGATATTTCTGATTCTCATAGTCAAAACTACAATAATAGTGTTTCAAGCCGTTGGTGATCATCATATATTGTGCGTTAAAGTTCATGTTGTAGCGTGCGATTTGATCAAAAGTGTCCTGTGTAATGGAAACATTTGGCGCCTTGCATTCTACCAAAACCTGCACACTTCCATCTGCAGAAAACACGATCACGTCAAATCGTTTTTGTAAACCAGCAAGTGTGAACTGCTTCTCAACGTTTACCCAAGATTTTGGTGCTTTCTTATCGTCAAGCAAATAACGAACTACATGTTGCCGTACCCATTCCTCTGGCGTTAATATCACAAATTTTTTGCGAATTGGATCAAAGATGTAACGCTTGTTTTCACTACTTTTGGTCATCAATGAATATGCCTGAAATGCCAGTTTTTGCATATTGCAAAATTGAAAAAAAACATTGAACTCTCTACAAGACATTTTAAAAGACATTCAAGAAAGACGTTTTTCTCCCGTATATTTTTTAATGGGTGCAGAGTCATACTTCATTGATCGCATCGAGAAAGAGCTGTATCACAGTGTCGTTTCAGAAGAAGAACGTGCATTTAATCAATCCATACTGTACGGAAAAGATACCACAGTTGATCAAATCTTAGATGCAGCTAAACGGTTTCCGATGATGGCAGAATGTCAGCTTGTGATTGTTCGTGAGGCACAAGAACTTTCCCGAGTCATTGATCAGCTGGAGAGTTATGTAAGCAATCCCCAACCATCAACAGTTCTAGTCGTATGTTACAAGTACAAATCCATCGATAAGCGAAAAAAGCTCTACAAAGCTTTACAACACCACGCCGTTTTGTTTGAGAGCAAGCAACTTTATGAAAATCAGGTTCCAGATTGGATTCAAAGGTGGGTAAAGAACAAAAAAAGAACCATAAACCTAAAGGCGTCGCACCTTTTGGTTGAGTGTTTGGGGACTCACTTGAGTGCAATCGAACAATCCCTTGAAAAACTCCTTCTTCTGGTAGATCACGATCATGAAATTACCGAAAATCACATCGAAGAGCACATTGGGTTTAGTAAGGATTTTAACAATTTTGAATTGCGAAAAGCTCTGGGTTCTGGAAATGTTGCTCACGCACAACGAATCTGTCATTACTTCTCACTACACCCTCGTCAACATCCGATCATTGTAACGCTTTCCACTTTACATTTGTTTTTTATGCAACTGCTGCAATACCATGGCTTGGAAAATCATAACCCAAATCATGTTTCTCGATTGCTTGGGATTCGACCTTTTGTTGTAAAAGAATATCAAGTTGCAGCAAAACGCTATCCAATGAAATCCATTTCCTTTATACTTGATAAAATTAGAATAGCAGATATGAAGTGTAAAGGCCTGGGGGTTGGCTCAATTTCTGAAAAAGCTGTTTTGAGACAGTTGATTAACGATATCGGTGGTTAGCTTATTTTCGGAAACTCTTTAGGGTCGAACTCATGCATCATCTCATAGGCAGAATCAAGGATATCATCAAGACTTGGTTTTGAGAAATAATCTCCGTCTGATCCATATGCAGGGCGATGTGCTTTGGCTGATAAGGTTTTGGGTTTGCTGTCTAATAGCGGAAATATATGCTGCTTTTCAAGTAGCTCATTCAAGATATAAGCAGTTCCACCTCCAGGTACATCCTCATCAACAATCAACAAGCGATTTGTTTTTTCTACACTTTTTCGAATGTCTTTTCCCAAATCAAACGGAATCAATGATTGAATGTCGATAACTTCACTATCGATCCCCATTTTATGCAACTCTTTCGCCGCTTCGAGAACGATTCTCAAGGTTGACCCATAGGACACAATAGTAATGTCCTTTCCTTTTCGTATGGTTTTAGTGAATCCGAGTGGAACACGAAACTCCCCCAAGTTGTTGGGAAGTTTTTCTTTTAATCGATAGCCATTTAAAGATTCAATGACAATTGCTGGATCATTTCCTTCCAGAAGGGTGTTGTACATTCCCGCAGCTTGGGTCATATTGCGAGGAACAAGGATAAACATCCCACGAAGGTTGTGTACCAAGCCACCCATTGGAGACCCAGAATGCCATATTCCTTCCAGTCGGTGCCCTCTTGTGCGAACTATAAGCGGACAAACTTGTTTTCCATTTGTGCGATAGTGTAAAGTCGCCAAGTCATCGCTCATAATTTGTAAGGCATACAGTACATAATCGAGATACTGAATCTCTGCAATTGGACGGAGACCTCGAAGAGCCATTCCAATTCCCTCTCCGACAATAGTCGCTTCACGAATTCCACGATCTGCTACACGCTCAACGCCAAAAATAGATTGCAATCCTTCGAGTCCTTGATTGACATCTCCGATCTTGCCAGTATCCTCTCCAAAAACCAGGAGTTTACTGTTTTTCTCAAACAATGCTTTAAAGTTATCCCGAATAATGATTCGACCGTCAACTTGCGTGGCATCGTCGTCATAAGACACGTCAACTGGATCAACTTGTAAAGAGGATGTCTGGGTTTCGTTGTAGAGATTACTGCTGAATTTTGGTTGGGTTTGTTCAAAATAACGCTTTGTCCACGATTGCAACTCCTCGGTTTGTGAGCTTGGGTGCTGTCGCAAGATCCGAAGAGATTTTCGAGCAAGAGATGCAATTTTTTTGCGGTTAATCGTTTTGTCTTTAATTAGTCGGTTCGCCTCTTTTATAAGATTTTGATTTCCACATGCATTTAGAGAGTCAACGAGCTGTTGTGCTTCTATACGGATGGTCTTTAAACTGGCTTCCCAAGCGTCATCTTTTGCTTGCTTTGCTTGTTGTTGGGTTGATTTTTCAATCTCATTAAGCTCGGCTTCTGTGGCAATTTTGCTGTCTAAAATCCAAGCTCTAAATTTTCGATTACAATCGTTTTCTTTTTCCCACTCGAGTCGGTCTTCAGATTTGTATCTCTCATGCGATCCAGAAGAAGAATGTCCTTGTGGCTGAGTCAATTCGGTTACGTGAATAAGCACAGGCACATGATGGGTTCGAGCAAGTTCCCCTGCCTTTTGAAAGGTGTGAATCAAGTTTGGATAATCCCAACCCTTAACCTTAAAAATCTCAAAACCTGCTTTGGTTTTACTTCTCTGAAATCCAGATAGTGCTTCTGATATACTCCCCTTGATCGTTTGATAGCTGTTATCGACGGAAATACCATATTCATCATCCCATACGCTAATTACCATAGGAATTTGATGAACACCAGCAGCATTTAATGACTCAAAAAAGTGCCCCTGACTTGTACTGGCATTTCCAATTGTTCCCCATGCCACTTCATTGCCATTTACAGAAAATTTGGTGTCGTGAAAGACCTCTTCCGTTCTGTAGAGTTTGGAGGCCATCGCAAGACCCACAAGACGTGGCATTTGCGCAGCTGTACAGGATACATCAGAACTCGAGTTGTATCGATCGGTTTGACGCAACCATGTTCCGTTTTTGTCGATCAAATCGGTGTTGTAGTGTCCTCCCATCTGTCGGCCGGAAGACATGGGCTCATGATCTAGGTCGGTGTGTGCATACAAACCAGCGAATAATTGTTGGGGGGTTAGACTATCGATTACCATCATAAAAGTTTGATCTCGATAGTAACCAGAACGAAAATCCCCTTTTTGAAAGGCCTTGGCCATGGCGATCTGCGGAAGTTCTTTACCATCACCGAATATGCCAAACTTTGCTTTGCCCGTTAAGACTTCTTTACGACCCAATAAACTCATCGCCCTACTCAGGCAAACAGTCTCATAATCTTTTAGGACCTCTTCCTTAAAAGATGTAAATGAAATTTCTGAAGTGAGTTCGTTTATCATTTGGTAACGGCGCACAAATTTACAAATTTGTGCGGGAAACAGATGCCCTAAAACCAACTTCTCGTAAACAAAGAGAGAAGTTGACTGGTTTGTATAGAGAGAGTGAAGCGAATTTTAGACGGATATGCCTTGTCATCAATTTCCCATCCGAGGTTAGAATACAATGGAAAGTATAACCCCAGAAAGTCCTGTATGAGGTTAAAGCTAAGCCCCGCATCGTAAATAAAACGATTTTTTTGTCCTCGATTTTTTACCAAACCTATATCGCTGTAAACCTCAAGTCCACGCCAGAGAGTTGTGCTTAAATTGGCAGACATTATCCATTGATTTGCAGTTTGAGTAGGGATAAATGATTTAAACCCTCCTTCTGCAAGTACATATTGCTGACTAAAAAAACCACTTGTTTCAGAACGACCCAGAAGGTTATACGAAAAGGAATAATCATTGACTCTTGAAATCCCAAAATCAAAATTTCCACTCTTGTTTTGATCAGAAAGTAATCCAATAAAAAATCGAAAAGTGTATTGCTTCCCTTCGCT
>JAKMFI010000136.1 GCA_022425505.1 Flavobacteriaceae bacterium
AAACTAAAGTTTCGGACTTGGCAGTGATTGGGATTTACTACTTCAAAGAGGCAGCAGATTTAAAAGACGAATTGACAGCTGTGATGGATGAAAAACTAACGCGTGGCGGAGAATACCAAATCAACGATGGGATCTTGCGCATGATACAAAAGGGAAAACGCTTTACAACCGCCGAAGTATCCGAGTGGATGGACTGCGGCAATCCCGTCATCACCGTAGAAACCAACCAACGGATGCTTCGAATTCTCGAAACAGAAGGCGAACGCCTGGAAGGCACATACACCAACAACAACAGTACGGTGATTCCCCCTTGTTATATCGCGGATGGGGTTGAAATCCACAACAGTACCATCGGACCTTTTGTCTCAATAGGTACAGACACCCGTATTGAAAACAGCACTATTGAAAACAGTATGATTCAGTCCCATTGTGTATTGAGCGGGGTAAAGCTCAAAGATGCCATGCTCGGAAACCACGTCAAATACAATGGCGATTTTTCCGTTGTCAGTCTTGGGGACTATACCGAACTAAAGTAGAGAAATGCGCAGGGCTTTGTTTTTTGGGATGATTTTGTTGATCATCAATAGTTGTGGCGTTTTACGACCAAAGCCAACGAGTACCCTTAGCGTTTCCAACACCAAAGAACTTCTCAAGCAAACTCAGCTCACCCAACCCACTTGGGAAACCTTGGATTTGCGTGGCTCACTCACGGCACGCCAGGGGGATATCAGCCAACGGATTACCACCACCATTCGGATCAGTGCAAACGAGTTGATCTGGTTAAATGCCGCGGTAATCGTACCACTGGGACGTGCGAAAATCGACCAAAGTGGAGTTGCCTTTTACGAACAAATTGGAAAAACCTTTTTTGAAGGTGACTTTTCGGCAATCGAAAAAACGCTTGGTCTCGCGCTTGGCTATACGCAAATTGAAAACAGCTTGCGAGGCATTCCCGTAATTGCAACCACAGCACGCAAAGCCCGTTTTACAAGTATTAAAGACGGTTATGTCCTTAAATCTCGACAAGGAAACCTACGATTGAGCAACAACTATAACCAGCAGTTTTTGATGACCAAACAACTCTTGACGCTTGGCAAACAACGCCTCGTTATTCACTATGATAATTATCAGCAAATCTCTGGGCAATGGATCCCGATGCAGGTTCGTTATGAAGGACAGGCAAAAGGCGAAACGGTTCAATTGGAGTTTGCATTTCGCAAGGCCGAAATCAATTCTGAGATTCGCACTCCCTTTTCCATTCCAAAATCCTATACCCGCATATGAAAAAGCTATTGTTGGTCTTGCTATTGGGAATTTTCTATGGGGAACTCTATGGGCAGGACGCTCGAGCTCGCTTAGAAAGCCAACGAAAACAGCTCCAACAAGAGATTGTGCAAATCAACGGGATGCTCCAAAAAAACAAAAGCCAAAAAGCGGATGCCCTTGAATCATTGGAAGATCTGTTTTTAAAAATTGACCGTTTGCGGGAATTGCTACGACTGACCAATCGCCAAATCAATGGGCTGACCAGCCAAATCAACAGCAACCAAGCTAAGATTACCGCCTTGGAAGAAGAACTGGAAATCTTAAAAGAGGACTATGCTTCTATGATTGTCAAGTCCCGCAAAAATGCTTCTCAACAAAACCGACTGATGTTTTTGTTTTCCTCCGACAATTTTTGGCAAGCAATCAAACGGGTGCGTTATATGAATCAATACGCTGCCTATCGCAAACAGCAGGGGGAAAACATCGCCAAAAAGACGGAAACCTTGCGTAAGCTCAATGAAACCTTAACCGCACAAAAAGCGGTGAAAGAGGAGTTGTTGGCAGACAATCGAAAGGCGCAAGCCCAGTTTCAGCAAGAGCGTAAAAAACAAGAAAAAGTGATTCAAAATCTCCGCTCAAATGAAAGCAAATACGCAGCGCAGATCAAAAAGAAACAACGTCAAACGGCAAAGATTGACAAAGAAATCGATCGCTTGATTCGGGAAGCCATCGCGGCGTCCAACAAAAAGGCAGGTACTAAAAATGCTAGCTTTGCGCTCACCCCAGAGGCCAAGGCCTTAGCCGCGAGCTTTACAGCCAATAAAGGTCGACTCCCATGGCCGGTTCGAAAAGGGGTGGTGATTCAAAAATTTGGCACCCAACGCCATGCAGTTGTACGCACCACAACCATCAAAAGCAATGGGGTGACCATCGCGACAAACCCCGGAACAAAAGCACGAGCGGTGTTTGAGGGAACGGTGCTGAACATTGTTCAGTTTCAGGGGAGTAACCCCATCGTATTGATTCAGCATGGTAGCTATGTTACGGCCTATAAAAACCTCGCATCGGTTTCGGTGCAAAAGGGGGATAAGGTCGTTTCCAAACAAGAAATCGGAACCATATTCACCAATCCCACGACCCAACGCACGACCTTACAGTTTAGCGTTTTTTATAACACCACACCCAAAAACCCCGCCGAATGGATTTTTCAGATGCGCTAAGGAAATCCAAGAATTAAGCTATATTTAATTTCTTGTTTTTTAAAACGCCATTATGATTCAGCGATTGTTTTTTTTGATCAGTTTACCAATTGTGTTCACAAGCTTTGCTGCGCCAGACTGGGGGCAAACGGGACATCGGGTGATTGGAT
>JAKMFI010000009.1 GCA_022425505.1 Flavobacteriaceae bacterium
CCACCAATCTTTGTTTTGGGTACCTCGATTCGGTTGGGTTGTTGCGCCGTGAAATGGGCATTTGGAAACCCCGTTTGTGCTTTTCATATGATCCATTGTAATGGGTTTATTTTTGGCTGAAAAATACAAAATAAATCGGCAATAACCCATCCTTTTTTGCTCACAATTTACCCCCTCTTTGCCCTTTCCATTTCCGATTGCTTTCTGTCGTTTTTGCCACGCTTACCTCCCGCAGCACGACATGACAAAAACCCCAATTCAATGTTCACGATTAACTATTCATTATAATTAGGAAAACAAAAAATCATTTTTTTGAAAAAAAAAGGGGGTGGGTGGTAGTCTTGGTATTTTTCCAAAAATTGTTTTACTTTATCTCAACAAATCTTATTTATCATGAATTTATTATACAATACCACACGTTTTTTTATACCCTTTTGTTTCTTATTTGGCCTTGCCTTGGGGCAAGCCCAAAACCAGATTACGCTTCCCTATACCGAAAGCTTTGAAGACGGGTTAGGCGATTTTACCCAAGACACAGCTGATGATTTTAACTGAACAAGGAATTCAGGAGCCACACCTTCCAGCTTTACTGGCCCTAACTCAGCAGCATCTGGCACCTACTATATGTACACAGAAGGGACTGGGATTGCTGATAACGCTGTCGCTAACCTCCTTCTCGCCTCTTTTGAAATAAATAGTGCAGTAACGAGTGCAGAGGTCAAATTTCAATACCATATGAAGAAAACGGTAAACAGTCATGAAAATTTTGGGAGCTTAGCGCTAGAAGTACAAGAATCGGATGATACTTGGACCATGCTATGGAGTAGGAGTGGGCACCAAAGTGATGATTGGCTTGCTGCAAAGGTTGATATTTCAGACTATTTGGGTAGCGCTATTCATCTTCGATTCCACAGAGCTCGTGGAGATAGTTCTTTTTCAGATGCAGCCATCGATGACTTTCAAGTCCTAGTATCCCCACCTGTAATCACACTACTTGGGGATGTTAGCTACTTTTCTCAGTTTGATGAGATTGTAGAAAGTGGGTATTCTGCCGATCGGCCTATTGATCATACAGGGTCGCATAAAACCGGTACAGATGTAACTGGTTTTAGTCAGCCAGATGGGGTGGATTGTTCTGGTTTGCTAACCTATGCTGATGCATTGACACTAGTTGAAAATGCTGGCGCAAGACTGCCAACCCTACAAGAACTTCAAGCTGATGTGACCAAAGGAACAGGATGTAGCTATGATGCAGAATTACTATGGACACAAAGTGAAGGGAGTCCGGAAGGTCAACACTGGGTAGATTATGGTAGTTTTGCACATACAGCCCCAGAATCTAGAAGTGAAACAGCAACTGCCTATGTGCGATATGTGTATGACAACGCGCCACTTTCAGCAACTGTTTTTGTAAGTGTAGGAGACGTCTATACAGATGCAGCAGCAATGTCTGTAAGCAGTACAGGTGAAGATTTGACAAGCAGTATTGTTGTTGGTGGAGACACTGTTAATACAAGTATAGCAGGCACCTATATTGTGACCTATAATGTGAGTGATGCTGCAGGAGGTGGTGGTGATGCCGAAGAAGTCACAAAGACAGTCATTGTTGGGAGCACAGCAAGTCTCGAGAAACTAACCTCGATGGGCGGCGTAATTGTCTACCCCAATCCGGTGACCACACAACTGCGTTTGGTCTATCCAAGTGCCACCCAAGCGGATTACACGATCTATGACCTTATGGATAAACAGCTCGTAAGCCATCGCCAAAATGGTCAGCACCATCAGCTCAATGTGAGCAGTTTGGCAAAGGGTGTGTATTTGCTCGAGTCCAAACATGGGAACCAAACAGGAGTTTTCCGCTTTGTGAAAGAGTAGGAGAGCTAATAGTTATTAGTTAACGGTTAATCGAAATGCTTTGTCACTCCCGCGAAAGCGGGAGTCCATAGTTGCGATAGTGTTCAATGAGTAACTTATCGATGGATGCCTAGTCAACAATCCGACCAGGGTTTAGAATGTTTTTAGGGTCAAAGAGTTGTTTGAGTCCTTTCATAATGTGGATTTCGTCTTGGGTACGCGATAGATGCAGATAGGGTTTTTTATCGAGTCCGATACCGTGTTCTGCAGAAATAGAACCCTTAACCGCTGCAAGGGGTTGATAGACGATTTCGTTGATTTGTTTGGTGAGTTCTTGGCTATCGTTTTGTTTTCCCACAATGAGATGCATATTGCCGTCTGCTATATGGCCAAAGGGATAAACGCCCAACACCCCGTCTATGGATTGAAGTTTTTTGATAATTTGATTGATGATGGTTCCGATTTGGTCGATGGGAATGCTGACATCAAAGTGTTGGTTGTGAGGGGCGTGGGCTTCGAGTGCGGCCACATCTTCTCTGATTTTCCAGCATTCGTCTTGCGCGGCTGCGGTATCGAAAAAGCTCGCATCGGCAATCCAGTTTTGATCAAATCCGTGTGCACAAGCATCTTGGAGGTCTTGCACGTCTCGACTGCTGTCTTTACCGAGGACCTCGACAAAAACGACATAGTTTTCAACCGTTTGCAAAGGCGATTGGTAGGGGGTGTCTTCTGC
>JAKMFI010000063.1 GCA_022425505.1 Flavobacteriaceae bacterium
GCACTGTTTTCTTCGAGTTCAGGATTTGTTTCCACATCGGTTATACCTTGGTCATTAAACATCTTTTGGATGGCATCAAACAAAATAGCGGTTACGCCTTTGTTTTGATAAGCAGGGTCAATTCCGATCAAATAGAAAGAGGCCTTATCGTTTTTTTTGAGTGCACGCAAAATATGAAGGAATCCAAAAGGGTAAAGGGAGCCATTTACTTTTTTAAGAGCTTCTGAAAACGATGGCATTGTAATCGCAAAGGCAATGAGGTTGCCCGATTGATCCGTTACGCACTTGATAAACCTCGGATGGATATAAGTAAAGTACTTTTCCTTATAATGTGCAATCTGATAGGGCTGTATCGGCACAAAAGACTGCAGTTTGTCATAGGTCTTATTCAGCAAGTCAAACATCTTGTCAACGTAAGGAATCAGTTCTTTTCGTGACGAGAATTCTAAGGAATTAAGCTCATATCGTTTTGCGATGAGTTCTGCATATTTTTTTACTTTTTCAGGGGCATCTTCGGCTTTGAAAATTTTGATTTTAAACTCCACCCACTCTGCTTGTTTGACCAAGCCGAGTGTTTCGAGATGTTGCTTTTGATAGGGGTAATGATACCAAGTGATCATGGTGTTCAGATACTCATATCCTTGCACCAACAATCCTGCTTTGTCCATATTGGAAAATCCCATGGGACCTTCCAAATAGGTCAAGCTGTTTTGCTTTCCCCAATCATACACGGCATCGAGGAGTAAGAGACTAACTTCGATGTCATCAATGGTGTCGTACCATCCAAAACGAACTTTGGTTTTTCCTTGCTTCTTGACCTCAATCCAGTTAATCATGGCTGCCATACGACCGACAACTTGTTTTCCGTTTTTTACCAAAAAAAGTTTGGCTTCTGCATTTTCAAAAACAGGATTTGAAGACAGATTAAAAATGGCTTTTTCTTCATTGGTAATGGGCGGAACCCATTGATCGCAATTTTTATATAGCGCAAATGGAAAAGAGAAAAACGCATGATAATCTCTTTTGGAGTTTACTTCATAAACGACATAATCACTTATCACTTTATTTTTTTCCTGCCTTTTTTTGTTTGCGCTCTGCCTTACGTTTTTCACGATCACGGTCTTTAAACTCTTTTATTTTTTCAGCATTTATCTTTCGATCAAAACGATTCTTCTTGCGTTGTCTTCTGAGTTGTTTGATTTCATAGGGAATGCCGCTATCATTATAGCGATCTATCCGATAAGAAACCCCTATTCCTCCCGAAAACATTGCAGGTGTGTCTTTGAGAGTGTGACTCAAAAAAGCATCCACTTGGATGTTTTCATTGATCAGATATACCGCACCTGCGGATAGAAAGATGTCTGACGAAAGTTGACTTTTAACACTTACTTGCTCCACAAAGCTCATCAGTCTTTTTTTAATAGGAATCATCAAGCTACTCGACATAAAATTTTGCTCGTATGCGCTCCCCAAATATCTTCTCCCCCAATTGGTGACAAGTACAAAATTATTCAAAAAATGATTTTGCGTAATCAGCATCAGCTCCCCAGAGATTTCGTCTTGCTTCAGTTCAGGTGTTTTCAGATTAAAGATGGGTGAGAATGGCTCTCCATATGGATAGATGTTTCCAAAGCTCAGTTCAGATCCAAAATAAACCGATATTGCTGGGATTAAATCAATGAGACGTATTCCTTTATTTGCTTTATAGCTTTTGGTGTTGACTTTATACCAATCTGCGTTTCGAAAGGGATCAAAAAGCAAGAGTTTAAATCCAGCGGTATTCCGCTTGGTACCTTTTCTGTTGTAGTTTAACCGTCCTGATGCATTGTTGAATGCCAATTGGTCATTGTGATAGTCAACTCGATAAATCAATTCTAGATTTTGTAAAATTAAGCCCATGCGTAGGTCGAGTGTAAAACCTGCACCTTGACTTTTGGCTTGGGCAAGGGAAACAAACTGATCTTGCCGATAAGAAGTGCCAAATTCGAGTTGGTAAACCCCTGGAGCAACTGCAAAAGCACCCTGAGTCAGCCCTGGGCGGTTACTGTTGATGATGGGGGTGTATTGACTACTCGCCAATGTCCATATCAAAACAAAGAAAAGGAGTAAAGTGGCTCTTAATCTATTCATTCATTCAAATATAAAGAAATGCTTTTGCACAAGTACCGCTTAGAATTGTATTTTTGAGCATTCAAGCCTTTGCCGAATGATTAAAAATTCCATTCCACACGTGCTTTCAGTTGCGCTTTTCGCCTTGCTTTCTTTGGCGTATTTCTACCCACTGCTCAGCGGTAAAGTCATTGTGCAGTCAGATATACAGCAGTTTCAAGGCATGCAACGTCAGGTGGTCGATCATCGTGCAGACTATGATGAAGAACCCTATTGGGCAGACAATGCCTTTGGGGGGATGCCGACCTATCAAATCACGTCTACTTACCCCAGTGATTTTATTGGGAAAGTCGATAAACTCATTCGTTTTTTACCTCGACCAGCCGATTATCTTTTTGTGTATCTCTTGAGTTTTTATCTATTGATGCTCTTTTTCACACCCAAAGTACAAATCGCGATTGCTGGAGCGATTGCTTTTGGGTTTTCCACATACCTTCTCATTATTTTAGGGGTTGGACACAATACCAAAGCCCTAGCGATTGGGTATATGCCTTTGGTCGTATTGGGAGTCATTCAATTGTTTTCTGATAAACGAAAACGCGGCTTTGTCCTTCTTGCTTTAGCAATGGGGTTGCAGCTCCATGCCAATCATTACCAGATGACTTACTACGCACTGATTCACGTGGGTTTAATAACGCTAGGGTTTGTGATCGATTTTGTTCGAAAAAAGCAATATCAACCCCTTGTCAAATCCTTGCTCACCATGATTGTTGCTATGTTGCTTGCGTTGAGTTTTAATGCAACCCAATTGCTTGCTACGAGTGAGTATGCAAAGGAAAGCACAAGAGGAAATTCACCCTTGAAGGAAAGCATTTCGGGTGAGCCCGTGGCATCCAACGACGGTTTGTCCTATGATTATATCACCGAATATAGTTATGGCATCATTGAATCACTCAACTTGATCATTCCTCGCCTTACAGGAGGTGGGAGTGGGGATCGCCCGGATTCATCTGGTGAACTCGCTCAATTTTTGCAAACTATCGATAACGAAACGGCTCAATATGTATTTTCCTACGCCCGTACGTATTGGGGAGATCAGCCCATCGTTGAAGCGCCTGCCTATATTGGGATAACGGTATTTTTTATCGCGATGATTGGGTTTTTTCTCATGCGCAGGCGTTGGCGTTTTATTCTCCTTTCATCAATCCTTGTTTCCTTGTTGATTTCATGGGGAAAACACCTTCCGCAATTCACCCAATTTCTGATCGATTATGTGCCCTTTTACAACAAGTTTAGAGCGGTTAGCTCTGCGCAAGTTATTCTGGAACTCTGCTTTCCGATTGCTGCTGCTTTGGGCTTGATAGGCATGATGGATTCCTCGAACCAGTCTCGTAAAGACGCCATAAACCGAAGTGCATTGATTGTGTTGGGTATCTTGGGCTTGGTGTGGATCGCTGCCATGACTGCATTTGATTACCAATCTGCCTTTGAGCCATTTGCCGCTTACCCCGAAATCCTAAACCCCTTGATGGAAGATCGAAAATCGATACTTCTCAATGATTTGATGCGTTCGCTTGGCTTTGTTGTTGCGTTGTACATCATTTGTCGTTTTGCTTTGATCGAAAATCGAAAACGCTATGTTATTCCAGTGGTGGCCTTGGTAATTCTTATCGACTTATGGTCATTCAGTCGCAACTATGTCAATAGTGAGGATTTTGCAAACAAGTCAGTCATGCAACGCCCTTTTCAAGCGACAGCAGCAGACCGAGTGATTTTAAAAGATAGCACACGATACCGTGTGTTTGAACCGCGTTTGGGAATGGCTCATGCTCGAACGGCTTATTTTCACAATACAATCGGGGGTTATCACGGTGCCAAACCACATCGTATGCAGGCATTATACGATTATCATCTCAGCGAGACCATTACGCCAAATGTGGTCAACATGTTGAATATCAAATACACCCTACAGACCACTGAAGATGGCAGTTTATCAGCGGGGATTAATCCGAATGCTTATGGGAACGCATGGCTTGTAGAAGAGGTCATTAGTTGCCGTTCTGCTGACCATGAAATCCGGCGTTTGGCAACTGAAAACCTTGCGAAAACGGCACTTACCACAGAGTCATTCTCGCAACGTGAATTTGTTTTGGACAGTTTGTCTTCGATTTCTTTGGTTGCCTATAAAGCCAATGAGTTGCGGTACAAAGCGTCCGTTTCATCTGCTGCTTTTGCAGTCTTTTCGGAAATGCACTATCCACATGGTTGGCAGGCCTATATCGATGAGGTTGAAGTGCCTCATTATCGAGTGAATTATGCACTCCGTGGATTGATTATTCCAAGTGGTCAGCATGATGTTGTTTTTCGTTTTGAGCCCGATGTCATTGCTCGGGGTACTCGGATTCAGTTGGCTGGATATGGCATTTTTGCTTTGCTGATTCTCCTTTCTTTTGCGCCTATTGGGTTGAAGCGATCAAAACCATAACCGATTGGGAGATTCAAAGAACAAACATATCATACTCGTAAGCTACTACTGGCCACCAGCAGGCGGCTCGGGAGTACAGCGTTGGTGGTTCTTTACCAACCAGCTCGCAAAGCGGGGTTGGACAATTGACGTGATTACCGTTAAAGATCCAGTTGGAATTCCCTTAGATTCCTCCATTCAAAATCAGTGTCACCCCAACATCCACGTTTTTCCCCTATCGATTTGGGAACCCGGAAAACGTTTATATCACACGGCAAAACCCAGGGAAAAGGAGGGTTCGATTTATTATATTATACGGTGGATTCGCGCCAATTTCTTTTTTCCAGATGCCCGTCAGTTTTTTATCAAACCTGCAATTCGCTTGGTCAAAAAGCGATTGACAAAACAACCCACCAATTGGTTGATAACCACTGGCCCTCCCCACAGTATGCATTTGGTTGGCTATGCCTTCCGAAAGACCAGTGATTTACAATGGCTAGCCGATTTTCGTGACCCTTGGTCTCAATTTTTTGTCAATCATGAATTGCCGATGATGTCTTTTGTCCGAAATCGTCATAAGCGAATCGAACAGCAAGTTGTTTCTGCTGCCGATTGTGTTGTAACTACCTCTCCGAGCTTATCCGCATATTTTAAAGCGTACAACTCATCTGTCGTTTCTATATTCAATGGCTATGAAAAGCCATTGGAAGGTAGTTTGCAACAGGATTTTACCATGACTTATGCGGGTGCTTTAAAGTCCAATCAGCACATTGAGACCGTATTTTCCATTTTGAAAACCCTTTCTTCCCGTGATCAGTTTTTTGCAAAACAATTTCGTTTTCGTTTGTATGGTGCATTTGACAATATAAACCCTCCTGCGGAGTTAAAAGATCAGCTTATTCCATACGGCTATCAAACAAAGGATGAAATTGATCGTATTCTTCCGCAATCTCATATCTTATTGTTAATGGGCAATGACCAAGCAGATAGTCAATTGGTAATTCATGGAAAGTTGTATGCCTATATGGCTGCTCGGCGGCCTGTGTTGGCCTTGGTCAACAAATATGGGGATATGTCCAAACTGATTCGAGAATACAAGCTCGGTGCGGTCTTTTTGTACACAGAAATCGATGAAATCACAGCTTGGATCGCAAGTCAATTTGAAGACTACAAAGCGGGAACTGTTGCGCCTTTGGCCATGCCCGATCAAAGCTTTTCGAGAGAAAAACAGGCTGAAGACTTACATTTATTACTCAATCAACTGCAAAGCTAATGGGAATCATTGCCAAACAAACCTCGCTAAATGTACTGATCATTGGCATTGCCTTTGCGATTGGGGGTTTGAACACACTGGTTTTTTACCCACTTTTTCTTTCGGCTGAAGAATATGGATTGGTTGTTTTTTTATTGGCAACGTCAAATTTATTGATGCCACTTATCGGATTTGGGGTTCATCAAACGATCATTCGATTTTTTAGCGCTTACAACACCAAAGAAGAACAGCAGCGTTTTATGTCTTCTGTCATTCTTTTGCCTCTTTTTATTGCGCTTATTGTTGGGGGAATTGGGGTGCTGTTTTACCACTCAATTTCAACTGCCTTGTCCATTCAAAACCCTGTCATTGCCAATTACACTTGGGTTATTTTTGTGGTTGCTGTTGCAACGGCCTACTTTGAGGTCTTTTATGTTTGGGCACGTGTACAGTTACAGTCTGTTGCTGGAAATGCCTTAAAGGAGATATTTCCTAGACTGTATCTCTTTTTGCTTTTGATGGCATTGTACTTTTTTGATTTGTCATTCCACGATTTTGTGGTGGCTTTGGTGAGCGGGTATTACCTTCGTTTGCTGCTGATGATTGTATTGGCCAATCGATGCTATCCCCTTCGTATTCGTTTGCATTTCCCGTCCAATATTCGATCGATTTTAACCTATTCGATTACGATTTTGTTGGCAGCTTCTGCAGGTAGTTTGATTATTGATATTGATAAGTTTATGATTCCGCAATTAGAAGAAATCAAGCAAACTGCTTTCTATGCGGTTGCAATTTTTGCAGCTACGCTTGTTGAGGTACCAGCACGTGCTATGTGGCAAATTCTAAACCCCTTGGTTGCCACTGCGGTCAATGATAACAACACCAAAGAAGTGAATAGTCTTTATCGAAGAAGTGCGCTTAACTTGGTTGTTGTTTCGGGCTGGTTTTTCTTGTTGGTTAATCTCAATAGCGAAGCCCTATTCTCGCTATTGCCGAATGTGGGTTATCAAAAAGCGACTTTGGTTGTGCTGTATATTTCGCTCGCCAAGTTGATTACGATGATGTTTGGTTGTGGTGGAGCTATCATCTCCAACAGTTCGTTTTACCAAATCAGTTTGGTGTTTTCGATTATCATGGCGTTCGGGGTTTCGATTCTGAATATGAAATGGATTCCCCTATATGGTATCGATGGAGCAGCACTTGCGACTTTGGTTGTTGTTGGGGTGTCTATTGTTATTAAAATTATCTACTTACAATTTAAGATCAAGGCGCACCCACTCTCATGGAATCTCTTTAAGGCATTAGTCGCTGTTGGAATTTTATACACTTTATTTCAGTATATCGATTGGACGTTTTCTCCACTTGTTCATATTGTGCTGACTTCTGCATTGGTTTCGGCCTTGTACTTCCTGATTGTGAAACAGTTTAAGCTGTCAGATGATTTACTTCGGTTGGTAAAGCGAATTGGCAAATAAACGTTTATACAGACTCGATTTTTTGTTTTTGGCAATATCCTCTGGCTTTCCACTCGCCAAAAGTTTTCCACCGCCATGTCCGCCTGTGGGACCCAAATCAATCACGTGATCAACATATTCGATAAGGTGCGTGTTGTGTTCAATCACGATAATGGTATGCCCTCGATCGATGAGTTGACGGAAGGATTGCAACAACTTTCCAATATCGTGGAAATGCAGTCCTGTTGTTGGTTCATCAAAGAGAAATAAAATCTTTTCTTTCGAATTGCCTTTGGTGAGATAGCTCGCCAGTTTGATTCGTTGGGCTTCCCCACCAGATAGGGTAGAGGAAGACTGTCCAAGGGCAACATATCCCATGCCCACATTTGCAAGGGCTTGGATTTTATTTGCAATTTTTGTCTCTTGGTGTTTTGTAAAAAAGGCAAGGGCTTCATCAACACTCATCGATAAGACATCAAAAATGTTTTTTTCTGCGAATCGAACTTCTAGAACTTCACGTTTAAAACGCTTTCCGTCGCAGCTGTCACACCGCAATTTGACATCAGCCATAAACTGCATTTCTACCGTAACCTCGCCCTCTCCTTTACAACTTTCACATCGTCCGCCGTCCACATTAAACGAAAAGTGTTTGGCTGAGTATCCGGAAAGTTTGGATGCTTGTTGAGCAGCGAAGAGTTTTCGGATATCGTCATAGGCCTTGATATAGGTTACTGGGTTGGAGCGAGAGGATGTACCGATTGGATTTTGGCTGATGTATTCGATAACAGAAATTTCATCCAAATCTCCACTAATGCCAGTGTGTTGCCCTGCTTTTTCGGTAAACACGCCTTTTTCTCGCAACAATGCTGGCCAAAGAATGCCTTTGATCAAGGTGCTTTTGCCACTTCCCGAAACCCCAGTCACCGCTGTGATACAATGCAATGGGAAACGCACATCGATATTGTTTAGGTTGTTTTCTCGAGCGCCGATCAGCTCAATCGATTTTTTCGATTGGATGGGTTTTATTTTTGTAGAAATGCTTTGCTTTCCGTTAAGATAATCAGCGGTTAAGCCATTTGATTTCAGAAGGGCCTCTAGCGTTCCTTGCGCAACAATTTCACCTCCAAAAACACCAGCTTCTGGTCCGAGGTCAATGATTTCATCAGCCGCACGTATGATATCCTCGTCATGCTCCACCACGATGACCGTATTGCCCAAGTCTCGCAGTTTTTCTAAAATACGAATCAGGCGTTCGGTGTCTTTTGGATGTAGGCCAATACTCGGCTCGTCGAGGATATACATTGAGCCAACCAAACTGCTACCAAGTGAGGTTGCCAGATTGATTCGTTGGGATTCTCCGCCGGACAAGCTATTCGATTTCCGATTGAGTGTGAGGTATGATAAGCCGACTTCACACAAAAAATCTAGTCGGTTGTTGATCTCGACGATCAAGCGTTCAGCGATTTGCTGTTTGTGCGTAGAGAGTTGTAGCGTTTGCATGAATTGTAGAAGCTCATCGACAGGCATATCGACCAGGTCATTGATCGATTTCTCATTGATTTTGACATACTGTGTTTCTTTCCGAAGTCGTTTTCCCTGGCAGCTTGTGCATGTTGTTCGTCCACGATATCGAGAGAGCATCACACGATTTTGAATCTTGTA
>JAKMFI010000092.1 GCA_022425505.1 Flavobacteriaceae bacterium
CCTAAACTCTCAAGAATATCAACAGTTTTTACGAGTTCAATCGAGGTAATTTCCTCTTCTTTTTTGATTTTACCTTCTGCCATGTGCTTAGGTTTATAATCAGCGACTGCTGCTGCCATGACGAGGATATTGCAATCCTCAAAATGGCGCAAACATACATTGTGCATATCATCGGCCGTTTTTGTCTGTAAAAGTTTAACCCCTGGATGAATAGCAAGGTCATCAGCTGGTCCAGAGACAAGAATCACCTCTGCGCCTTGTGAAGCAGCTTCATTTGCAATTGCATAGCCCATTTTTCCTGAAGAGTAATTACCAATATAACGGACTGGGTCTAACGGTTCGTATGTAGGGCCAGCAGTAACCAATATTTTGGTTCCAAGAAGTGGCATTTTGGAGGATAAATCTTGTTCTAAAAAATCAACAATTTGATCGGGCTCTTGCATTCGTCCAACACCCTGAAGGCCACTGGCCAACTCTCCTTCTTGCGCAGGAATATGGATGTTATTTCGAGAGATTAATCGTTGAATGGCATCTTGAGTCGCAGGGTGCTCATGCATATCCAAATCCATTGCCGGAGCGAAATAGACAGGGCATTTGGCAGAGAGATAAACCGCTAGTAAAAAATTATCGCATGTCGCTTGCGCCATCTTTGACAAGGTATTAGCCGATGCGGGCGCAATAAGCATCAGGTCAGCCCAAAGACCCAAATCGACATGGTTGTTCCACAACTCCTCTTCACTTTCGACAAACTCTGAATAAACTACTTTATTCGACACTGTAGATAAAGACAATGGAGCGACAAATGACTTTGACGAAGGAGTCATAACGACTTGTACTTCAGCACCCGCTTTTACAAGAGCACGAACGAGTAGAGGAGTTTTGTAGGCCGCAATGCTACCAGAAATGCCAAGAATGACCTTTTTGGCATGTAGGGCCCGAAACATTTATTTGCTTGTTTCGTCTGTATGACGATAGTAAACTTTTTCTGCTAACCACTGTTCAACTGCTACAGCGTGTGGCTTGGGTAACTTTTCGTAAAACTTAGAAACTTCGATTTGCTCTTTGTTCTCAAAAATTTCCTCAAGTGTTTCAATTGGGGTAGCAAACTCTTCTAGCTTTTCAAATAGCTCTGTACGTAGCTCTTCATTGAGCTGGATCGAACGTTTGGCAAGTATAGAAACGGTCTTGTAGATGTTTCCAGTTGGTTCATCTAGCTTATTACGATTGTAAGTAACCGTAGTTTCAGGTGCATTAGAATTCTTTATCGACATACCGTAATTTTAATTGGCTGCAAATGTAGTGATTTCTTTCTCGATATCATTCATCATTGAAATACTCTCATCCAAAAATTCGGATTCAGGGTAAGCCCGAACAAAATCATCAAAATAGGATGCAGCGGTCTCTAAACGCTCCTCTTTTTTTGAAAAGACACTATTGATTGCCAAAATTGAAGCTGCTCGAAACTGGAAAAACATTGCTTCTTCACGAAAAGGAGTGCCCGGGAAATCGCCGATAAAGTTATCTATGGCCTTGATTGCTGCCTTATAATCCCGAATCGTATAAAATTGTTTGGCGTTTTCAAAAGATTTTCGCTCGAGTTTGCGCAACAATTTTTCTACAACACTGTTGACTTCTACCATGCGCTCACTATCAGGGTAACGATTGATATATTCTTGCATCTTGTTCAAAGCTTCTTCTGTATCTTTTTGGTCCAAACTATAAATCGGAGAAATTTCCGCATAAGCATAGGCGATCAAATAATAGGCCTCCTCTAATTTATCACTTCGAGGAAATGCTTTGGTAAATGACTCAAACTCGTAAGCTGCTGTAATATATGAGCGTGTATTGAGCAAACAATTGGCATAGAAGTAAGTAATTCGTTCCGATTGGGGTTTACCCCTGTATAGTGGCTTTAGTTGTTCAAAAAGACCTTTGGCTCTTCGATAATCGCCATCATCATAATATGCTTCAGCCAAATCATATTTAAGCTTGGTGTCTTCACTTTTCAATGCCTTTTGATAAGGCCCACAAGATGTCATTAGAAGAATTACAAGCCCGATAAGAGACTGGATCGTTATTTTACTTTGCATTGTGTAAAGTTATACATTTGAACAACATACCCAACTCATTAATCGTATTGATCAACATAGGTTTTCAACTTTGATGTAACAGAGCCAGAAACAGGAACTAAAGGAAGTCGCAACTGGTTTTCGATAAGTCCACGTTGATGAAGTACAGCTTTTATTCCGCCTGGATTACCCTCAACGAATAGTAGGTCAATAATGGGCTGAGCAAGGGTTGCGATTTCATTGGCTATGTCATCATCTCCCTCAATCGCAGCAGCTACGCCATTGCTGAAAAAGCGTGGAAACCCACCAGCAATGACAGAAATCACACCTTCAGCACCCGATTCAATCAAGGGAATTGCGGTTTCATCGTCACCAGACAGTACAATAAAATCGTCTGGACGTTTGTCAAGAATGGCTTTTCCTTGATCTAAATCTCCACTTGCATCTTTGATTCCAATTATATTTGGACAATCATGTGCGATTCGCAAAGTGGTCTCGGCATTGATGTTTGAAGATGTCCTTCCCGGTACATTATACAAGATAAGCGGTAAAGGCGTTACCGCATCAAGTGCTTTGTAGTGTTGATAGATTCCTTCCTGGGTTGGTCGATTGTAATATGGAGAAACCGAAAGAATGGCTGAAAAACCAGTTGTATTAACCTGTTGTAGTGCTCGCTGGAGTGCCATGGTATCATTACCACCAAGTCCCATAATTAAGGGAACTCGGCCGTCAACCGTTTCCACAAAACAGTCAAAAATCTGTTTTTTCTCTTCAACAGAAATCGTTGAGGACTCTGCTGTTGTACCCATAGCAACCAAATAGCGAATATCACTATCAATTAAATAATGGATGAGGTTGCGTAAAGACGTGTAATCAACTTTCAAATCAGCAGTAAAAGGGGTTACAACTGCAACACCTGTACCAAAATATGGGGACTTATTCATCGGTATTAATTTTAGAAAAAAAGGTGTTAAATGTGTTAAAAAATTGTTCTGCTGTTTTGTTTTCTTCCCCTAGCATAAGATCGTTTAGTCGGTGATCGGCTGTGACATAACCAACCCGAAATCCCGCCTTGATTTGCGAGGAAATTGATTGAAGAACAAGATTGTCTTTCCAAAAAAAATTAAACAGTAAATCGTACTTTTTAGACAAAACTTTCTTCTTCAGGGGATGAAGAAGCGTTCCGTCCCAGTGTAGATGGCGGTTGTTAAATTGCGGGCGATAGAGTCTCAAGTCTTTTGATGATTTTGGTGCATAATAAATCTTTGAAATTCTGTTCTTTTGAATGTGAAAAAGCTCATATATATGGCGGTCCAAATCCATACCTGCCAAAATATTGAGATCGATTAGGCAAGCAACTGAACGAACGGACTCTGGTTTAACCATCGTTCGCTGTGACAGCTCGGTTAAAGCCTTTTCAACAACTCGTTTTCTAAACATATTTTGGGGGCTAAATTAATCAATCCCGGATTCTAAATGTGCAATTTATCATTCTTTTTTAAAATGTACACAAAATGTTTTATTTGTAACACTATCCAGAAATCATCGAGAGAAAAGTAGCTTCATCGATGACGATAATTCCGAGGTCATCGGCTTTGATTCGCTTTTTAGGACCCATATTCTCACCTGCTAGTAGAAATGAAGTTTTGGAAGACAATGAACTTGAAACTTTTCCACCATGGTCTTCGACTAAGGTTTTAATTTCATCTCTGCTATGTGAAGAAAAGACACCTGAGATGACAAAAGATTGACCGTCAAGCTTATTAGAAAGAGGTTTAAATTGATTCGATTGACTTTCGAGTTGTAAACCATATGCTTTAAGTCGGTCTATAATTTGAGTGTTAGATAAGGAAGAGAAGAATTCGACAACGCTCTCTGCGATCCTTATTCCGATTTCATCAACTTGAGTTAGTGTATCAAGATTTGCTTTGGCTAGGGCATCAATTGAACCAAAAGATAAGGCGAGTTTTTTGGCAACGGTCTGTCCAACATATCGTATACCAAGGCCGAAAAGCACTCGTTCGAATGCCACCGTTTTTGACTGATCAATCGCATCCAATATATTTTGAACAGACTTGTCAGCCATTCGCTCTAGTGGAATGAGTTGATCATAAGTCAATGTGTACAAATCCGCATAAGACATCAGCAAGCCCTGGTGATAGAGAAGTTCAATCGTTTCATTTCCCAATCCGTAAACATTCATGGCTTTTCGGGAAATAAAGTGCTGAATTCTACCAATTATTTGAGTTGGACACCCATCGTTGTTTGGACAATAATGGTCTGCCTCCCCTGCCATTCGCACCAATTCTGTTTTACAATCTGGGCAATGTGTGATATATAGTACTTTTTTTGCATCTGCGCTGCGTTTACTAATTTCTACAGATGTAATTTTTGGGATGATCTCTCCCCCTTTCTCGATCGCAACAGAGTCCCCATAATACAAGTCAAGTTTTTCGATTTGATCTGCATTATGCAGGGATGCTCGCTTGACAACCGTTCCGCCTAAAACAACAGGATTTAATATGGCAACAGGCGTGATTGCACCCGTACGACCGACTTGAAATTGAACAGACTCCAAAGTTGCATAGGTACTCTCTGCCTTAAACTTATAGGCAATTGCCCAGCGTGGAGACTTGGATGTGTAGCCCAATTCATCTTGTTGTGCAATTTCATTCACTTTTACCACTACACCATCGATTTCATAAGGGAGATTTGTACGCTCTTTATCCCAGTGTGTGATAAATCGGATGACATCCTCAATCGTAGCGGCCAGTGTGTGGTGTTCTGGGACATGAAATCCCAGATTATGCGCAGCTCGTAAACTCTCAATCTGGGTCGAAAATAATGTGCGATCAGCAATCATTTGATATAAAAAACACTGTAGTGGCCTTGCCGCAACCAACGTGCTGTCTTGCAATTTTAAACTTCCCGAAGCAGTGTTTCGCGGATTTCGATAAAGTTCTTCGCCTTCAGAAATTCGCTGTTCATTCATTTTATTAAATCCATCAATTGGGAGGATAATCTCACCACGAATTGCGAAACGTTCTTTAAAGTCTCCGCGTAATTCTAGCGGAACTGTAGGTATGGTGCGGATATTTTGGGTAACATCATCCCCCTGCGAGCCGTCTCCTCTTGTAACAGCTCTTTCCAACACACCACGGTCATAGGTCAAACTAATCGAAGCACCATCATATTTCAATTCGCAAGTGTAAGAAACTTCATCTGTTCCAAGTCCTTTTTGAACACGTTTTTCCCAATCAAGGAGTTCTTGCTGGCTATATGCATTGTCTAAAGAATACATCGGGAATTCGTGAACAACCGTTGGAAAATCTTTGGTAACCCCACCCCCCACACGCAAGCTGGGCGAATTGGGGTCGTGATACTCAGGGTATTGCTTTTCTAAAGTAGCGAGTTTCCGTAAACTCTGATCAAACTCGTAGTCACTAATAATGGGGTCATCGAGAACATAATATCTGTAATTATGATCATGTAGTGCTTTGCGTAATGCTAATATTTGCCCTTTGATCTCTTTCATTTCTTCGTTTTCGCAGCCAACATTCGAGCTTGGTTTTGCATATCATTTTCGACCACAATATCGATAAAATCCATCGTTTTTAAAAGAGAAATCACCGCTTTAGCAGTATTGGGATTGAGCTCAAAATACAGTCGTCCACCTGGACATAAATGCATTGCTGCAAATTGGATAACCGCACGATAAAACTGTATTGGGTCCTCTTTTGAAGTAAATAATGCCAAGTGGGGTTCATATTCAAGTACATTTGCGTGAATTTGTGGCTTCTCCTCGTCCAAAACATAAGGAGGGTTTGACACAATGACATCCCATCGGTCTTGGGTTTGAAGCTGTTTTAGAATATCGACTTGCGAAAAGCTGACATTTGAACCGATCGAAGCGGCAGTTTGTTTGGCAACTTTTAAAGCTTCGTTTGAAATATCCCAAGCGGTAACCTTAGCTTTGATATGGTTTTCAAGGGCAAACGCAATGCAGCCACTTCCAGAGCAAATGTCTAAAATGGCTAAGTCGTCTGGCTCTAGACTTTTGATCCAATACACCAAACTCTCGGTTTCAGGTCTAGGAATCAGAACATGGCGATTGAGATGAATTGGAATTCCTGCAAAACTTGTTTGTCCAATTATATATTGTATGGGTTCTTTTTTCTCAAGTCTGTTCATAAATTGAACGACGTCATTCTGAACATCTTGATTCAACTCTGTATTGATGTTCAATATAATTTCTGCACGACCGATGTTGAGCACATGTTCCATCAATTCAAAAAAAAGAGAGTCAATTTCCACAGTTGGGTATACAGACGACAAGATTTCGTTAAAGTTCTGTCGAAACGCTTTAATCGTCATCTTGAAGGGATTTAATCATCCAAACCGGGCATGAGCAATGACCTGTATTTCCCAGAGGATAGTCGATATAGGAGAATCCCCATTTTTTGTACAGCTTTTGCGCATCAATCATGTTTGGCATGGTTTCTAGATAGCAATCTGTATAACCATAAGACTTGGCTTTTGTCAGGCATTTTTGAATCATTTGATACCCCAGCCCCTTCCCTCTTGCATCGGGAAGAAAATACATTTTCTGCAGCTCACAATACCCACTCGGGCCGTCATGCAATGGGGCAATACCAGCACCTCCCTTTATATGATTGCCAAGACAAACAACCCAATAATTTGCTTTCTCTACTGAATAAGCATCATAGATTGCATCGAGTTCAGGGTCAGCAAAAGCAGTACCTTCCTTAGGAACATTCATTTCAATAAGTACATCTCTGAGCACCTGAGCCAAGACGTGATTATCGGATTGACGAACCAAACGAATTTTCCATTGGTCTGTTGCCATTTGTTTAGCTTATTTTTGTTGTTTAAATGTACAATGAATTTTGGTATGAGTGCGTCCAAATTTATGAACAAATGTATCGCCCTGGCCAAGCAAGGGCTCGGCAATACATACCCAAACCCCTTGGTAGGTTCTGTGGTCGTGTACAACGGACAAGTCATTGGTTCTGGTTGGCATCAAAAATCCGGAGAAGCACATGCTGAGGTTCACGCTATCCGTTCTGTATCCGATCGATCCTTATTGGCTGATTCCTTTTTGTATGTGAACCTAGAACCCTGCAGTCATCACGGAAAAACACCACCTTGCACAGATTTGATTATCCAAAGTGGGATTCGTCATGTCGTTGTTGGCATGCAAGACCCCTTTAAAAAGGTAAACGGAAGGGGCATTCAAAAACTGCGTCATGCTGGCGTGCGTGTTGATGTCGGAATTGAAGTTGCTGCATGCAGAGAATTAAACAAACGATTTGTTACAACTATTGAAAAGCAACGCCCTTACATTATATTAAAGTGGGCAGAAACTGCAGATGGATTTCTTGCACCTAAAACAAAAACGACAAACGAGCCAGTGTGGATAAGTAATCTATTATCCAGATCCTTAGCACATCAATGGCGAGCTGAAGAACAATCGATTTTAATCGGAAAGCAAACCGCATTGGATGATAACCCCGCATTGACCACCAGACTGCACAAAGGTCCTTCCCCAATACGGGTGTTAATTGACCCAAAAGAAGAAGTGGGTCGCAAAGCGAAACTCTTCAATCCAGATCAAAAGGTCATTGTGTTTACTGCCAATAAAAGTCGAACGGAAGACCATATTGAATATGTAGCTATTGATTTTTCCGCAAATGGATTACAGCAAATCCTCAAGACTTTATTTCAAAAAGGGATTCAATCCATGATTGTTGAGGGTGGCTCTATCACACTTCAGCATTTTATTGATTCTGAATTGTGGGATGAGGCCAGAGTGTTCAAAGGACAAGAGGAATTTGGGGAAGGAATTACTGCTCCAAATACGGCATCATTTTCAGCGAAGCCAAACACAACAATAACCTTAGAAGGAGATGTATTAAAGCAATGGGTTAATCACCAAGCGCATTGAGAAACACCTCGGGGCATCGCATGATTTTTCGAGTTTCTGCATTCACAAAAGCAAGGCGGGTTTTGGCTATCGTACAAAGCACTTTATCTTGATTAAAAATTTGATAAGAAAAATCTATGATTGAGGTTGGGTCGCTATCCAAACAAATCTCGACTTGAATCTGATCTTCGAAGAAAAGAGGGTGTTTGAATTCTGTTGAAAGCGACAATACCGGTAATAAAATACCCTGTGTTTCCAGATTAGCGTAGCTCAATCCCAGAGACCGCAACCACTCAATCCGAGCTAGTTCGAAGTAGGTTGCGTAAGTACCGTGGTGAATCACACCCATTTGATCGGTTTCGGCATAACGAGTTGTCAATTGACAGACAAATTTTTTCTTACACATAATAAGTTTTTTCTTACAAAATGGGATTTTATGGTACGTTCATAATATGCACAAAAGTTTCTAAATATTCAATACCAAAAAAGTTTTTTTTCAAATTTTTTACACGCATATTTGTTTTAAAGTTTTAGCATAAACTTTTAATCAGCTGCTCCATTTTAAATAACCTAAAAACAACTATTAAGACGAAAAGAATGCAGCAAACTGCTGAATCTGTTTGGAGAAAATGCTTGAGCTTCGTTGAGGATAATATTGACCCTCAAGCTTTCAAAACTTGGTTTAGTCCTATCGTTCCTGTCAAGCTGAAAGACAATGCCCTCAATATTGAGGTTCCCAGTAAATTCTTTTACGAGTGGATTGAAGAGCATTATATCAAAATCCTCAAAACCGCTATCCATAAAGAGTTAGGGGATGATGGTCGCTTGGTATACATTATACGGATGGAGAATACCTATGGGAGTAAGTTGCCTTTTACACAAAAAATTCCGAGTAGCAGTCGTACAGGGATTCACCCGCAAAACATAGAGGCCCCAAGTCAAGGGCAAACATCGGAGCTCAAAAATCCGTTTATCATTCCAGGGATCCGTAATCTAAAAATTGAATCCCAATTAAACGCAAACTATAACTTTGATAACTTTCTTGAAGGTGACTCCAACAGGCTTGCTCGCTCCGCAGGAATTGCTGTAGCGAATCGTCCTGGTGGGACTTCATTTAATCCCCTTCTCATTTTCGGAGGAGTTGGACTTGGTAAAACTCACCTCGCACATGCGATCGGAATTCAAGTCAAAGAAAATTATCCTGAAAAAACTGTACTCTACATTTCAGCTGAAAAATTTACGCAGCAATACATTGATGCCATAAAGAAAAACAATAGAAATGACTTCATTCACTTCTACCAACTAATCGGTGTATTAATCATTGATGACGTACAGTTTTTATCAGGAAAGTCTGGAACGCAAGATGTCTTCTTTCACATTTTCAATCATTTGCACCAAAACGGAAAACAAGTCATACTCACTTCCGATAAAGCACCTGTTGACATGCAAGACATTGAGCAGCGACTACTCTCTCGCTTCAAATGGGGACTTTCGGCAGAGCTTCAAAAGCCCGATTATGAGACGCGTGTTTCGATTTTGAAAAACAAACTATACAGAGATGGTGTTGAGCTTTCAGACGAAATCATTTCTTATGTTGCCAAGTCAGTCAAAACAAATATTCGTGAGCTTGAAGGGGCTATTATTTCGTTAATCGCTCAATCGTCTTTTAACAAACTTGAAGTGACTCCCGAGCTTGCCAAACGAGTAGTTGAGAAATTTGTGAGAAACACCAAACGTGAAATTTCTATAGACTACATACAGAAAGTGGTCTCAGATTATTTCCAAATGGATGTGACTACACTGCAATCTAAAACCCGTAAGCGACATATCGTTCAAGCGCGTCAATTGGCGATGTTTTTTGCAAAAAAACTCACCAAAGCATCCCTTGCTAATATCGGGCAGCAAATTGGACATCGGGATCATGCCACTGTCCTGCACGCTTGTAAAACCGTAGACAACCTTGCCTTTACCGACAAACAGTTCCGTAAGTACGTAGAAGACCTGACGAAGAAATTCTCAAGCTAAATTCCATGTCCAAGCGAATCCTTATGGTCTGCTTGGGAAACATTTGTCGTTCCCCAATCGGTCATGGAATAATGGCTGAAATTTCACCAAACTCTTTTGTCGATTCGGCTGGTACTGGCTCATTCCATATTGGTAGCCCACCCGACCAAAGATCAATTCAAGTTTCACAAGACAATGGGATTGACATATGCCACCAAAGTGCGCGTCAGTTTCGGTCCAGTGACTTTACCAAATTCGATCATATCTTCGTGATGGATCGGCAGAATTACAGAGACGTGATTGCAAAAGCAAACCATCAAGATAACATTGACAAAGTTGAACTGCTTTGTGAAGCTGCTGGTATGGGAATGCGTCCTGTACCCGATCCGTATTATGGGGGCGATGAGGGGTTCAAGAATGTTTTTGATCTTGTAAAAACGGCATGTCATCGCATTGCAGAACAATGGAAAGAAAACTATGAATAAAACCATTGGCAAACTGTTTCTAATCCCAAATACACTTGGTGATACTTCGCCGGAAAATGTAATGTCACATTCCATTCGTGACACTATACATACTACCCAATATTTTGTTTTTGAAAAAGAAAAAATTGGTCGTGCGTATATCAAGCGATGGTGTCCTGAAAAATCTCAGAACGAATTAGAAATACAAATCTTAAACAAACACACATCTCAACAAGAACTGACGCAGATGCTCAGCCCGTGTTTGTCTGGTCATAACATGGCTCTTATAACGGATGCTGGCTGTCCTGGTGTAGCTGACCCCGGTGCTGATTTGGTACTTCTTGCACACCAATCCAAGGTTTCCGTTTACCCGTTTGTGGGGCCGTCCTCGATTCTTTTGGCGCTGATGGCGTCTGGACTCAATGGCCAACAGTTTGCATTCAATGGATATCTTCCGATTGATAAACAGGCGTGCAAACAAGCCATCAAAAATTTTGAACGAATCTCATCGAATAACAACCAAACCCAGATTTTTATAGAAACACCGTATCGAAACAGCCGTTGTTTTGAATTGTTGATCAACCATTTATCGCCAAACACCCTACTCAGTGTAGCTTGTGATTTAAGTTTACCAACAGAGTTCATACAGACAAAAACCGTTAGAGATTGGAAAACAAGCCAACTCGATCTTCACAAACGACCAAGTATTTTTTTGTTTTTGCGACCTAGCGCATAATCCGATTTTCATTTAACCAGCGTACATACACCTTTCGATTAGCGAGATGCTCGTTGTAGTTGCTTGCAAATAAATGATACCCAGGGTTTTTGGGGTCAACAACAAAAAAGAGGTAACTATGGGATTCGGGATTCAACACAGCGTCAACTGAACTAATATCAGGCATGGTGATTGGCCCAGGAGGTAATCCACGATATTTATAGGTGTTATAGGGCGAATTGATTTCCAAATCTTTATACAAAACCCTTCGAACTACCAAGTCAAAATCATTGGCTTGACGTTTCATCGCATAGACAACTGTTGGGTCTGCTTGTAACTTCATTCCTCTGCGTAAACGATTGAGATAAACCCCAGCTACACGAGGGCGTTCATCCACTTTTCGTGATTCTTCATTCACAATAGCCGCTAGCGTAATCACTTCAGCACGACTCATTTTAAGTAGTTTCCGTTTTGCCTCTCTATTATCATTCCAAAACAAATCATTTTCTCTTTGCATACGCTGATAAAATTCAGCAGCAGAAATGTTCCAATACATTTCATAGGAATTTGGCAAAAACAAACTCAATAATTCATCCCGGTTCAAGTTTGCCGACTCGATAAAATACGGACTCTCTATTTCCTTGATTAAAGACAAACTGTCCAATTCCAATTGCTCTGCAACACGACCAGCAAGATGCTCAATGGTTTGCTGGTTGTTAAACACAACTTGTATGGGTATGTTACCAGAACGCAAGGCGTTTATGATTTGCTGATTTCCCATACTGGGTTTCAATACAAAATGTCCAATTCGCGGGGTGTCAAACCGCTTGGCTTTTGCAGCCAATGAAAACGTAATTGTGCTTCTCAAATAGGGCTCCAACATCTCTTTTAATGTTGCAAACGATGTGTCAGTAGGGACAAAAATCGATTGACTCATATCTGCAATTTTTGTGTTGGGAAAATAAAAAATGGTCAATAGTGAGAAAAAGATGATTCCAGCACCAATCAGTGTAAATCGAATAGAACTTTTTATGGATTGTAGCATTGATTAAAGCTCTAGTGTTCCTGTAAAAACAAGTTCTGTTGGGCCCGTCAAAACAATGTCTGAAAACCCTTTACCACTAGGGGTAAAAGACACGGTCAGATCACCGCCAAGCGTGTGAACTTCAATTTTACTGTTTGTGACTTTGCCAGTAGAAAACGCTGACAAAGCAGCCGCAGTAACTCCTGTGCCGCAGGATAAGGTTTCATTTTCAACACCTCTTTCAAAAGTACGGACATGAATTTCCCTAGCTTCACTCACCTCTACAAAGTTTACGTTCGCCCCCTCTTCACCATAGGTTTCATTATGCGCAATCATCGCACCTTGTGTACGTACATCTAGATTCTTTGTGTCTTTGACAAACTCAACATGATGAGGAGAACCTGTATCCAATAAAGTATGTGTAGGATACATCTGTACATGATCGACATCTCGCATAGATAGCGAAACAACGTTTCCGCTGATCGTGGCATCATGGAGCCCATCAAAAGCTACAAAGTTTGTTTGTTTGTCAATAATCCCTAAATACTTCGCAAAAGCAACGACACACCTTCCCCCATTTCCACAAAACGAACCAAGATGGCCATCCGCATTAAAATAATGCATCACAAAATCTGTTGTATTATGATTTTGAAGCACGATAACCCCATCAGCACCAACACCGAAACGCCGGTCGCATATTGCAGCAATACGCTGTTGGTCTTGCAATGGAAATTCACCCTTGCGATTGTCAATCATCACAAAATCGTTTCCAGTGCCTTGATATTTAAAAAACGGAATATTCACGGTGTAAATATATCGCTTAATTTTCATGGATAAAAAGGATGTTAAAACGAAGTTAAAAAATGAAAACATGGCACGATATCTGCTAATTTTGTTAAAAATAATTGCTATGTCTTCTTTACTTCGCCATTTTTTGATTTCATTATGTGCTGCAGGATTACTTATCGGCGCATACCATTTTGCATTCTCGACAAAAGAAATCATTGTCACCCCACAAGCAACGCCTATGATGCAAACGTCCTATGAATCGCCAATTGTGGTTCGAGATTCTGCGGAAAATACAGATTTCATAGTGGCTGTCGATCGCACCATTGACGCAGTCGTTCACATTACAAATACAGGCAAAAGCAGTTCACAATCCTATAGTTTATGGGATCTCTTTTACAGTTCGCCAAAAAATTATCCCCGCATTGGAATGGGGTCTGGAGTCATTGTTTCGCCTGATGGGTACGTGATTACCAACAATCACGTGATTGAAGATGCAGACCAAATCGAAGTCACAACCAATGACAACCGTGTGTTTTCTGCTGATTTGATTGGCACAGACCCGAGCTCAGATATTGCAGTGCTTAAAATTATCGGAAATGACCCATTTCCTTTTGTGCGCTTTGCCGACTCTGACCAAACGCGAATTGGCGAGTGGGTACTTGCGGTCGGTAATCCATTCAATTTAAATTCAACGGTTACTGCTGGAATCATCAGTGCGAAGGCACGTGATTTGAATCTATATGACGCAACAAATCAATCCTTTATACAAACCGATGCTGCTGTAAACTCTGGAAATAGCGGTGGTGCTTTGGTCAACACCAATGGCGATTTGATCGGTATCAATACAGCCATCACAAGCAATGGAATGGGAACATTTATTGGGTATTCCTTTGCCGTTCCAAGTAATATTGCACGCAAAGTTTATGAAGACATTATCGAATACGGAGGTGTTCAAAAGGCACTTCTAGGCGTCAGTGGCAATGGACTCAATGATCGGATCTCAAAAGAGTACGATCTCGACACAACCGAAGGATTTTATATCGCCTCTGTTGAAGATGGCATGGGCGCCAAGGATGCTGGACTGCAAGCAGAGGATATTATTATTGGGGTGGACGACACCAAAGTCAGCTCGTTTGCAGATATGAC
>JAKMFI010000104.1 GCA_022425505.1 Flavobacteriaceae bacterium
CCTATTTTGCAGATGTTGTTGCGATGTTTCATGTTTTTAACGCCAGTTTATCTGGAAGACAAGACACCCTGAAGAACTTGGGCTATTTATGGAAGCCAAAACTCAACATCTACTTTGTAGCGGCAAAGGAAACCATGCGATCCGGTTTACTTCCAAAAATTCTTGCTTATGCGGGGTCGATTTCGATAGAGCGAACATGGCGATCCAAAGGAAAAGACGTAAATCGGCAGCTTAAAATGGGAGATATTTCTAAAATCGGTACGGCACTGGACGATGGTTGGGTCATTACGTTCCCTCAGGGAACAACCACTCCTTTTAAGCCCATACGAAGGGGGACAGCCCATATCATCAAGACCTATAAACCAATCGTTGTTCCCATCGTAATTGATGGCTTTAGACGCTCCTTTGACAAAAAAGGGATTTTTATTAAAAAAAAAGGAATTTTACAGTCTATGGAAATCAAAAAACCACTTGACATCGATTATGACAATGAAAGTATAGAGGAGATCGTAGAGAAACTTCAATTTGCGATCGAACAGCATCCTTCCATGCTAAAGGTTATCCCAAAAGATGAGTTGCGCGCCTATGAATCTGCAAACAAAAAACGCGAGTGGTCTTAAATTATTGAATCACCCCAGCACAACTCACCCGAGCCCCTGCTGCACCTGATGGTTGAGAGACCAAGTCATCTTGCCCTTGGTGTACAATGACTGCTTTTCCAATGATATTTTTTGTCTCGTCATCACAACCGATACACCATTGATCTGTTTCAAACGTAATGACCGCTTCGCCTTTTTGATCAGCCTCAAAGTTTCCGATATCCCCTTTGTGATAGCCCGTTTCACTTCCCCAAGCACCATGTGGTTCAAAAGTTGGATTCCAATGACCACCTGTCGATTTTCCATCAGGAGATGAGCAATCAGCAAGTTCGTGGAGGTGAATGGCGTGTAGACCGGGAGTAAGCCCAGAAAATGTCGCTTTCATAACCACCACTTCGTCCATTTCTGAAAACGTAATCGTACCTGAAACATTTGAATCGCTTTTTGGCTCTGCTTCTACCAGGATTGTATTGTTGTCTGAACAGGACGTAAATGAAATTAAAATAGAGATGTAAATGGAAAGTTGTAATCTAAAGTGAGCTCTCATTGTCGATGAATTTTCAGCAATATATTTAATTTATTGATATTTGTTGCATGAAAAAGAAAGTAAACTCCCTGGTCTTACTCATTTCTATATTCTTGCTTCAATCGTGTTCAAAGCGCTATTTGAGCTATGCTTACTCGCCGATATCAATTCCTCTTGACTATGCGGACTTGGACAATTGGGCGGTTCACCCCCAAAATACGCCTTCACAGCTCGATTTTGTAAACTCAGAAAACAAGCCATACGATGTAGATGTTTTTTATATCCACCCAACCATTACTACAAGCCGAAAAAACAGCGCATGGAATGGAGACGTTATGGATGAAAATTACAGACAGTCCACTTTAAATACAGCGATCAAATACCAATGCTCTGCATGGTATGGGCTTGGTCGAACCTTTGCCCCCTTCTATCGCGATGCGCATATTCGCTCTTTTCAGGAGCAGTTTAAACTAGTAGGAGGGGATGATGCGCTGCGGTCTGCATACGAAGACATTAAGGCAGCGTTTAAGTACTATTTAAAGCATGAAAACAATGGGCGCCCGATTGTTCTTGTGTCGCACAGTCAAGGCACCTTACACGCGGGTCAACTGCTAAAAGATTTTTTTGAAGATCAACCTTTGCAAAAGCAATTGGTTGCAGCCTATTTGGTAGGAATTGCCATTAAATCGGAGTATTTTCAAAACATACCATTCATGACAAGTCCTACCGAAACGGGCGGATTTGTTACATGGAATACCTATAAGAGAAATCATTTGCCAGATGATTATGAAAAATGGTATAAGGGGAGTTTAACGACCAACCCCATTACTTGGGACGATCAAAAAAGTGCTAGCTATGAACAGCACAAAGGTCTTGCTTATTATGATGGATTGCTGTATCCAAACAGTCTTTCTATTGAACTGATCGACGGCATGGTATGGGCGAGAACACCAAAGGTTCCAAAACGATTTTGGTTTTCGTTTATCAAGGATTATCATTTTGCAGATATTACGATTTTCTGGAAGGATATTCGCGAAAACACACGAAAGCGGATCGAAGCTTTTTTAGCAAAGAGTTAAGACTCTTCTGGGGCAAGTTCAAATTCTGCACCCTCCAATTCAGTAGAGATGGGGATTTGACACCCCAATCGTGAATTCGATTTGACGTGATAGGCCTCGTCAAGCATGGCTTCTTCTTCATCATTGCGTTCCCCAAAATGCTCGACCGTATGAACATACACCTGACAAGACGCACACATTGCCATACCGCCACACACCCCTTCAACTGGTAGATCGTAGCTTTTGCAGACCTCCATCAAATTCATATTCATATCTGTTGGAGCGACGAGTTTGTGTGAAACTCCCTCACGGTCAATAACGGTTATGTTGATATCGCTCAATGTGTAGAAAAATGAAATTAATCAAATCCCTGAACCCCTTGAACGGTGGTGTATTTCAGGGTAAATTTTTTATCGGGATTAATGCGTTTATAAGCGGATTGAACAGCGAGAGTTGCCTCGTGAAAACCACACAAAATCAGTTTCAATTTTCCTGGGTAAGTATTCACGTCTCCAATCCCAAAAATACCTGAACGGTTGGTTTGATAATCAAACGTATCAACGACGATGGCATTTTTTTCAATTTCCAGACCCCAGTCAGCAATCGGACCGAGTTTGGGAGATAATCCAAAAAGTGGAAACCACAATGCCGTTTCAATTGGTAATGTTCCATCTTTGGTTTCGAGAATGACCTTTTCGAGTTGTTGTTTGCCCTCCAATTGCTTCACTTCCGCAAACGTATAGAGCTTTAGTTTGCCCTGTTTCTCGAGTTCATACGCTTTCGCAATAGAGTCTTTATGTGCTCGAAATCGATCTGATCGGTGTACAAGATGAACAAAGCCATTTTTTTCAGCAAAATAGACCGCCCAATCCAGTGCCGAATCACCACCACCAGAAATAACCATTTCTTTTCCTTGGTACTGATCAGGATCCTTGACGATATATTTTACGCCGTTTTGTTCAAAATCTGAAAGGTTTTCAATGATGGGTTTACGGGGTTCAAAACTTCCCAGTCCACCCGCAATCAT
>JAKMFI010000126.1 GCA_022425505.1 Flavobacteriaceae bacterium
TTGAAATGAAAGGACAAAGCACAACGACAACGACCTATTACGCCGTGGAATCTGGACTCAAGCTCAAGCAAACCACCGTTACTGAAATGATGGGGCAAACGCAAACACAAGATTCAAATTATAATGATTACAAACGATTTGGAAGCTTGCTAATCCCAACTTCGACTAGTGTACCACTAGGTCCACAATCAGTTGATGCAACCCTAGGAACTGTTAAAATCAATGGCGAAACTGTGAACCCTGAATAGTCCTTAGACATAAAATTATTAAAGCGGCTTAGGCCGCTTTTTTTTGTGAGATAAATAAACGCCGAATAGGATAATCACTGCCGACAACAACTGAAAAGCGCTGATTGTTTCTCCGTCATATACCCCCCAAAACAAAGCAACAACTGGAAGAGTGTATGTGACCGAAGATGCAAAAACCGCTGAAGTGATTTTCACAAATTTGTTAAAGAGATATTTGGCAAAGGCACTGCCCGCCAATGCGAGGACTGTAATATAGCCGATAGCAGGATAAATATCTGGATGTGAAAAGGTTTGTGGAGTAAAAAAGTCAGAATAGATAAGCACGACTAATGCTGCAGGCGCCATAAACACAAAATTTCCCAATGTAATGGCCATCACCCCGACTTGCGCCAAGTGGATCTTGATAAAGTGGATATTCATCGCATAACAGCAGGAAGCAGCTAAAATCAGTAGGGTGTAAATTGGATTGATATTGGATGCGATTTGAAGACCCCCCAAAACCAAACCGATAGATCCAAGCAGCCCAATGCCGACTCCAAAAAATTGTTTTTTTAAAATGTCAATCTTAAAAAATAACAATCCAAAAATGATGGTCAGTAAAGGCGTAAGCGCATTGAGAATGGCAGCTATTGCCGAATCAATGTATTGCTGTGCAAAAGCAAATAAAAATGCAGGAAAAAAAGTACCTACATAACCTGTAATGGCAAGCCACTTCCAGTGATATCTTGATAGTCCTTGTAAAGACGAATAGCCCACGAGAAGTAAAGCAATCGTTGTGATCAAAAGGCGAAGACTCCCCAACTGCAGCGGGCTGAGCGCAACCAATCCCCATTTGATCAGAATGTACGAGCTTCCCCAAACCAAAGACAGAATGATCAGATATACCCACTTGATGTACTGTGTCTTCATAATTTGAGTGAACAAAGGTGCATAATTGTTTGTGATAAATTTGTAATTTTACAATCTAAAAATCTTATTATGAAATCATTTGTTCTATCCCTAGCATCCCTACTTTTTGTTTTTGGATGCACACAACAGCCAAAGTCAAACATTAAGGAAGTCAGCACTACTGTTGAAATTACAGAAGATACAACAGCTGACAATCTATCTGAAACTTCTTTTTCCATTTCAGGAATGACATGTAAGATGGGGTGTGCCAAAACCATTGAAAAGAATTTGATCAAGATGGAAGGTGTACAACAAGCATCGGTGGACTTCGAAACCTCTTTAGCCACTGTGGTTTATAACTCCTCCATTCTACAAACTGATGATTTGGTTCAAACGGTTACAGATACTGGAGATTCCTACGTGGTTTCTAAGATGGCATTGTCATCAAACGCAAAGCCAGCGTGCTGTGCAAAAAAGGGCTGTAGTAAAGCCAATTGCGCAAAGAAAAAGAGCTAACGCCAAGCTAGACTTTCTGTAAGTTGTCGCAAATCATTTTTGATATACTGAATCGCTGGAAATAGCGAATCGTAATTGGGTGTAGCAGAAAAAAATAATACCCCAGAGATAAAGTGATTTTTTTGATCCGTCACTAGATAATGTAGATTGGATGGCGCATTTGAAGTGATCTCAAAGAACCGCCCATATTTCTGTTGATTGGCATTTTCATAGCTGCTCTCTTGAATGCGCGCCTCTTGTTTGGTATGCTCCAAAAGACGGGCATTAAAGTCACGGTATAGGTCTTCGATTTGATGCTCACTCAGATTGAAATAACTCATATATACTTTTGCTTTCATCGACGAGTAAGATAATGAGAAAAAGCAGTTTGGTTGTACCTCAATCGAAGAAAGGGAGTTAATATCAAAAGTAAACGGACAGTCTACAGGGGCTTGTTGATATGTTGGTGGCGGATAATTCAATGCCAGCATTCCGTTTGGCTTTGGCATCGGAGTATTGCATCCAACAGTTAGGAATAAAACAAATAATTTTTTCACCGTAATTATTTTTTATTGTTTGATACCTTGAGTTGCTTGATGCGTTTTCGATCTGTTGCTTCAACCAAAAAAGAGCATCCGCCAAAAGAAAAATAAGTTTGTGCTTTTGGAAAATACCCGAGATATTCCAATACAAAGCCCGCCAGTGTTTCCGACTCCCCTTTTTTATCTTCAAAGGGTTTTGGGTCTTTAATGGATAAAATTCGATAAAAATCTTTGAGGTAGGTTTTGCCTTCCAAAACATAGGTATTCTCATCGATTTTGGAATACATCAGGTCATCGTCATCAAACTCATCGCTGATTTCGCCGACAATTTCTTCAATTACATCCTCTAGTGAAACTACTCCCGAAGTCCCGCCATATTCGTCAACAACCACTGCCAAATGAATACGTTTGGATTGAAACTCCGTCAGTAAATCGTCTAATTTTTTGTTTTCAGGAACAAAATAAGGTTTACGAAGAAGGGATACCCAATCAAATTTTTTCTTGTGAATATGAGGGAGTAAATCTTTAATATACAACACTCCCGCTATGGTATCGATCTGTTCGTTGAAAACTGGAATTCTCGAGTACCCATTTTCTACCACTTTCTCTAATACATCCTCAAAAGGTTCTTCTTGATTGAGCGCAAAAACATCGATTCGCGGCCTCATTACTTGCTTAACATCAAAGTTTCCAAAATTGATGATACCTTCCAAAAGCTTTTGTTCCTCCGTTGAAGTTGCAGAATCCTCGGTCATTTCAAGTGCTTTTGACAATTGGTCCACAGAAAAGTCTGAAGTACGTTTTT
>JAKMFI010000128.1 GCA_022425505.1 Flavobacteriaceae bacterium
GCAACTGTCATCCAGTTGATCGGGTATGGAATGACTGGACTCAACTACACGCCATATAACGTTTACATGTTTTTCATTGGTATTTTTCTTTGGTTTGCCGTTGGTGTCATGTGGAAGGACAAAGCCATTATGGTAGTTCACGTCGGGGCGTTTGTATCATTATTGGTGGGTTATTTAAACGCATAGCTAGAATACCCTTTCTCAGACTAGTTCAAAGTGTGAACAATTTTCTTATGTTGTAGATCGGGGTGGATACCAGCGAGGGCCTGAGCAATCTGTGATTCACAAAGGGGTCCCAAGCCCCTGTAACGGCCCTCTAGAAGGCCTAACGGACTAATTCGAAGTCGCATGTAAGTGAAACTTACGTCACTGTGTGACCTCTTCTAGTTTGTCTGCGTAGATGATGCGATGGACTGACATGCGGCTAATGCCCATGGTGTCTGCGATCTACATTTTGTTGACCAGATAACCTACAAATGAGGCGATAACAAAAACAATGAACAATCCGATGTAGAGCAAAGTTTTTCTGATCCGTTGCTGCTTTAGCAACTGGTTGGGCCATCTTTGTCCGCAGTTAGGACACGTAGGGGCATCGTATGCGCAATTCTGGCCGCAGTTTGGGCATTCTACCAATAAAGTCATGTTATTCATTTAGGGCGAAAGTAGCGGTTTGTGTAGCTACTAAAGGGCTAAAATTAGGCACCTCAATCTAGAGGTATCGCATTAGCCTTGTTCATCAGGATTGGTCGTCCATCAGCAGTGTTTAGAGGAACAACTTCCTTTCCATCGGAAACACATAGAGTGGGCGCATTGCGAGTTTCACCATTAAGTTGAACCTCTAGATCAACGACACATAGTTTGTAATCGGTTAGTATTTCTTTCACTCGCATGGCGATGTCCTTGGTTTGTTTCGGTATGACAATTACAGAAAAGGTAAATATAGTTCTACCAAAACCAACGATAAGCCGACTAACCTATTGATAAATCGCATACTGTTGTTGTTATCATTGCAGCATGACCGATAAGCCTGAAAACAAACCTATTTCAAACGACCAAATTGATCCCGACCATGCCAAACCCTTAGATGTTCATACATGGTCTGATTACCCTGAGATCAACAAACTGGTAGATGAACTCTGGTTGCAAGTCGTTGAACCTGCGCTGAGTGGGAAGTCCAATAACAAAGGTAAGAGTGATCCGAAACGACAGCTAAAGGTGCTTGTGCTAGACCTGTATGTAGCTTGGCTAGACGATCCCACTTTGTGTATTGGGGTCAACAGAAACAACAATGCCTATCAGGTTAATTCAAGATACAATGCACTACACATATCTAGAAAGATCGTAGATGTGGTCGTGTCTAACGTCAGCGCCTTTGGGACAGATTTGACGATTTGATCGAGGAGGATTTTAAAGGTTAGCTATTCCACTGAGGTGACAAGTGAGCATGGTGGCAGCTTATTAGACTTAGCAATCAGTCAATTTTTGCCCATTGGTGGACAGCCCGTTATATTTTCTGTGGGCACGAAGAGGCACGATAGTAAACGAGCGCACTACAAGTATGGCGTTAAAGACGCTGAAGCTACCGCAAGCAGAGCGGTGTACGCACCTGGTGCGACCAATTTAACGTATGTATCTGTGAACACATTCTACGATCTATCTCGTACTGTCAGTGCGTTTGCAAATGTGACCGCCAACTTTTTACCGAATGAAGCAACCCGAAGCCCAATTGTTTCAAAAAGTGAGACGGTAATTGCGATTATGGGCTTAGCATATCGTTTTTGATTGTATTCATTACCTCAGCGGCAAAAGTGCTTTGCTTTGCACTGATTACCGTTGAAGCCGTTTCTTCCAGCTCTTCACCACAAACCAGTCCCAGAGCAAATCAAGATGCTCGAATTGGAATTTAATGAAGCTGTACGCGTTCGATACACGCTGTTTCATTGCAGCTCTCTTCTATGTGTTGGCAATTGAAAGGTAGCACACTCCGCACGAATATCGAATGCTAAAGTGGAGCTGACACGCGAACACAAGGTTTTGCTTCAAAGTTTGGAAACCTAGGTTGACGCTTATTGACGATATT
>JAKMFI010000002.1 GCA_022425505.1 Flavobacteriaceae bacterium
CATTGACCGTTCCATTTGCGATTGAACGTCCATTCAACTTAAAATTTTGGGTTTTTACATCTTCAGTTCCAAATGATATTGAAAAACCACCAGCAAAATCTCCATTGTATTTGCCTATGCAAAAATAATTATCAGAAAGTACATGAGTACCTGATACGAAAAATCCGATTAAAAATGTTGTTAAGTATAAGCGCATTTAGCAAACCAATCACCGTCCATTCTGTATACGACCCAAACATTAATGTTGTTAGCTTAAACACATTTTATTCCATTAACAGCACAGTCAGCGCAAAGTTGTGTTCGCCCAAATCCTGAAAAATTTACTATGTAAAAATTTTAGTCCGGAACGTTCTTCAACTAAGATTGTTCCGCCGAAAATAAGCGTAGCTTATCGTTTCATGAGTTGATAACCTAAATCTCGTTGTATGCATTCAAATGGATCAATGAAATCAGGTGAAACTGCGGACTAAAATTTTAATGACTTGTGTCTTGCTATGCGTAATTGTCGCCGGTGCTATTTATTTCCTCTTAGGTACCCCAGTAGGTCCCGAAGAACATCTCCACAAGAACCTTAACATTTACATCAAGAAGTACTGAAGTTTGTCCAATTTTAATATTTTTCTTGGAATGCAAGTAGAACTGAGCCAAGTATCGCTCCTTACATCAAGGATTTTAGTTTGTTACACATTTACCACTTAATCTGACGTCGATGCTCTCAAAAATAACGCTTTGCCTATGTCAAAATAAATCCACGGATTGGCAAGGCACCTAATGCTTGGCAAATCTCAGCAACTGTATATTTTTTAACACCCTTAAACTAAAGGCTGAAACCAAATTTTTTGGTATGAACTTTGCAGGAGTAAGCTGTTTACAACTTGGAGTGCTCGACATGAAAGAGATGCCAACACAAGGGGACTTCATTGGTCCCATCAAGCCACAAATGAATATGACTTACCGCGACTATCTTCACATGATAAATACGGGGCTAGGATTACCTCGTTACCCGTCTTCCGGTGTACCTGTTATCAAAACTGAAGATGACATGATTTGTCCACCTTCTAACTACAAGCTAAACTAAAGTAAGTTGTTCAATTAACCTCTGCAAACTTTCGTGGTTTTTCTGTGCAAATAGGTGGCGTTTGGTACTTTTCTGGAGGGCTACTTATCGGTGCGGTTGATGCAACATAGGTATCGAAACTAAATACTCAGATTGTAAAGAGTCACTGGCGAATAGTAACCTTGCTATGGGGGACTAGAGCTACGCACAAATTGTAAAATGTCCCAAGTGTCAAAGTAACATCAAGACACCGATGTGGTTTAAACAAAATATGACGTGCGCCACATAAAAATTATTGTCAAATGAACTTCAAAGTTGCCTTTTAATGACTGATATGATGCTCTTCACTTCAATGAATATCTGAAACTCTATCCGAAGTGGTTTATCAAAACCTGGATCACTAAAAGTCATCGAGGTTTGATAAGTACGCATGTGTTGGGAAGGCTTCTAATAGTTTTTGCGTCATCATCAAAATACCTGAATCAGCTTGATGCTGGATAAAGTTTTGGTGATCAATGCGACTATTCCAAACTCCAATCAAAATTACATGCCGTTCATCAGTTTGCGAAATTGTAAAGTAAATGTTGTTACATCCTTGCGAGCAACGAGCTGCAGGGAGTATTTGGTGAGCCAACCTGATGAATTCATCAACTTGACCCTCACGACAATGATATTCGGATAATACGGTTACGGACACTTATCTACCTCCCATCAAGCTGCAAGCTCGAAATCTGAATTACTTACTCCGGTGGCTTTTAAAAAGAGTAACATTCCACTTTATACAGAAACTGCGGTTCTAGAACTGAGCGATGCACACTTGCTCGAGAGCAAATGCAAAAAAGTGCTGCTCAGGCTGCTGCTGTTTGTATGGTAATAGTTTGCAGTTTTTTGAGCAAGTCAACAGACCAGAAGCTCCATTTAAGTGGAATTACGAAGGATTTAAATCGAAAGCATAACAAAAGAAAATATGCTATTGCTTGTTTGTAAAGCCAGTCTACCCAGCGCAAACAATGCTTTGCCTTGTTGTAAGTCAAACAAATTACTATCCTATTGAAAACGGATCTAACCTATGCGTGCCCTTGTTAAACTTCTCACTTATGCAGCAATATTGGCCATTCTTTATGGTGTTGTTCACTATGGTATTTTAGTGTTTGCACAGTAATGAAATTTCTAAATTTCTTAGACAAATTACTCACTTCAGCTTCACTGGTTGTACTCTTGGCCAATTTGGGATTGTTGTTATTGGACAGGTCGGGATGAAGAATAAACCCAAACTCTGTAAGTCATGTGAAAAAAGAAACGAAGATTGTGAGGCATGGTCATTGCTACAAGTGTTTGGCGATATACGTAATAAAAGAGTGACTCAAAATGGTTGGTTCTGATCGCCAATAAAGTCACGATCTACCAATCAATCCGTGATACAGGTTTGTGAAATCTACCTTTTAGTTCAAATAGCAGTGTCCACGTACGTAACCGTGCTTATTGAAGATAAGCCTTTATAGCCTGCTGTCTTTTAGATGCTTGAAGTTGGTCGTTGATTTCAATAAGTTTTTTATTGAATGCATCGTTCAATTCAAGCAGTTTCAAATCATTTTTGCTTAGACTATACGGATCATCCTCTAGTTGTTTTCGCAACACTAGGTCATTCCATACGACGGCGATAATATCTTTCT
>JAKMFI010000016.1 GCA_022425505.1 Flavobacteriaceae bacterium
CACAAATTTCAGGTATTTCATTACGTACTGTGCAAAGCCAAAGATACCGGCTGGCAAAAAAATTAAATCTGATTAAAAACCAAGATTTAAACGCTTTTATTTTCAGTATTTAATTTACAACCCTTAAATTTTACCATATTCCCATTTTTTGCAGTCAAATTGCAGTATCACTTTTTTAGTATCTGCTTGTCGTTATATCTACTTTTGATCAATAAACCAAAAATTAAATAATTATGAAAAAATTATTAAATATTTTAACAGTATTATTGTTTATGCTATCTGCCTATGGCTTGTTAGCGCAACAAACAATTTCTGGAACAGTAACAACAGCTGACGGACCACTTCCTGGAGCCACAATTGTTGTACAAGGTACTAACACTGGTTCAGCTACTGATTTCGACGGTAAATTTAGTGTAGAAGCATCAGTAGGTGATGTTCTTGTTGCATCTTATGTTGGATATGCGACGCAGGAATTAACTGTTGATGCATCATCACAGTTAAATTTCGTGCTCACTGAGGATCAATTATTAGATGAAGTTGTGATTACTGCACTTGGTATTTCCAGAGAGAAAAAATCACTTGGATATGCTGTAACTGAAGTTGCAGGTGACAATGTGAATACAATTAAAGATAATAACTTGGCCAACTCCCTTTCAGGTAAAGTTGCTGGGCTGCAAATATCCCAATCTGGCTCCTTAGGGTCAGGATCTAGAGTAACGATTCGGGGTAATAACTCACTTACAGGGAATTCACAGGCACTAATTGTTGTTGATGGAATGCCAATTAATTCTTCAATACCCATAAACTCTGATAGTAATCAGCGTGAGGCGGGTAGCAATAACCAAGGTGGTCAAGCCAGTTTTGAACCTAGCATTGCTGGAGGAGGTATTGCGGACATCAATCCAGATGATGTAGAAACTATAAGTGTTTTGAAAGGTCCCAGTGCAGCGGCACTTTATGGGTCTAGAGCTGGTAACGGAGTTATTTTGATTACGACAAAAAAGGGTTCGAGATCAAACAGACTTGGCGTTACAGTAAAATCAAATACCTATTTTGATAACGCCATGTTTTTGCCAGATTTTCAAAATCAATATGGACAAGGTTCTTTTGGAACTCCTTACTCCGACCGAGCAACTGACTGGGATCGGTTTTCATGGGGGGGAAAACTAGACGGATCCCAACAATTGTATTATGACAATACTAATCGGGCTTACACTGCTCAGCCTGATAATGTCAAAAACTTTTTTAGATCTGCAACTCGAAGCATAAATTCTGTTTCATTTGATAAAGGTTCTGAAGCTGGATCAATTCGTTTTTCTTATACCAACAACTCATCCGAATCTATTGTTGAGAATTCAGACTTAAATAGTCACAACTTTAACTTAAGATCTGTAGCTAATTTATCTGATAAATTGACCTTTGACGCGAAAGCTACTTATTTCACGCAGGAAGTTAAAAACAGAGCTTCAACAACAGGTGCTCAGGGATTAATAAAATATGTAAATGAAATGCCTAGAAATGTAGATATTGATGATTTACGGACTTATCAAAAAGAAAATCCTGCTACTCCGGAAGACTATGCAGTTATTCGATATGCAGATCAATTTGTAGGTAATCCTTTCTGGATGGCATACAATGACGAAACTAGCGTCAGAAGAAATAGGTTTTTAGGCTTTACTAAGATTAACTACGAATTTACAGACTGGCTTAGCGCTTTTGTTCGTGTTGGAGCTGATATATCAAATATTCGTGGTAAAAATATTTACAAGCCTGGCCATCACAATCGTACAACTGGTGAATTGGAAATTAGTGAAAGCTCTTTTGGCGAATTAAACTCTGAATTTTTAATAACTGCAAAACAAGATTTAACTGATAAATTAAATCTTGTTGCTAACGCTGGAGGTAGTTTATCCAAAAGAACTTCAGAGGGTTTTTTAGTTAGAGGAAATGATTTCAAAATACCCACTAAATTTTTTCTAGACAACATTTTAAATGTTAGTACAACAGAAGAGTCGCCAATGGCCATTAAAAAAGTTAATTCTTTGTACGGGTCATTAAATTTAGCATATGATAACTTTTTGTACCTAGACGTTTCTGCCCGAAACGATTGGTCGTCAACATTAAGTGCAGACAATAGATCTTATATGTATAATTCTGCAAGTGTATCTGCAATACTGAATCAATTTATTGATCCTAATCAAGAGGTTTTTAATTTTTTTAAAGTTCGTGCGAGTGTAGCTCAGGTTGGAAATGACACGGATCCGTATCAAATAAACCAAACATTTAGTGTTCCCGGAAATGGATATCGTGGTCTTACTACACTTCAATCACCTGATATTAAATTAAATTCAGATTTAAAACCGGAAACAGTTACCTCATCAGAGTTTGGTGTAGAACTTAGCATGCTTAACAACAGATTGACCTTAGATGTTTCTGTTTACGACATGACTACAGAAGATTTGATTTTTGATATTACAGTTCCTGCAGCAACTGGATTTAAATTCGAAAGAACGAATATTGGTAAAGTCTCTAATAAAGGTTTAGAAATTGCATTAGGCGCTTCTTTACTCCAAATGAATGATTTTTCATGGAATTCATCACTTTTTTATTCGAAAAATGAAAATACTGTTGAGGAGTTAACGGATGGGCTAGAGAGCTTTGTATATACCACCTCAACGGATAACAATATTTCTATAAAGGCTACTAAAGGTGGAAGTATTGGTGACATCTATGGAAAAGTATGGACTGGGGAAGTTAATGCTGATGGAACTCCTGTTGCCTCAGCTGGAAATACCGAATTATTAGGAAGTGCACAACCTGATTTCCTAGCAGGGTGGTCTAATACACTAAAATATAAAGATTTTTCAATGAGCTTTCTAATTGACGCTCGTGTTGGAGGACAAATTTATTCTCAAACATCAGCAGATTTAGATCGTGCTGGTGTATCGGAAAGAAGTTTACAATATCGTGAAACAGGTATTACTTTGTCAGGAACAAATACTGGCACAGGCGCTGCAAACACAGAGAGTCTTACTGGTGAAGAGTATTGGACTGCGATGAGTAATATTTCTGAAAATTACATATACGACCAAGATAACATTCGATTAAGAGAACTTTCCATAGGATACAATATTCCAAATGCCTCTCAGTTTGGTATGCAAAGAGCAACAATTCAACTTGTTGGTAGAAACTTGTTCTTTTTATCAAAAAGTGCTGATGACATTGATCCAGAGCAAATGCTTGGTACTTCAATTGGTGTTCAAGGTATGTCTCATCATGCAATGCCTACTTTGAGAAGTGTTGGTATAAATTTAACCTTAGATTTTTAATTTAATATTTAATAAAAATGAAAAATATAACTTTAATTCTTACAAGTCTTTTATTGGTATTTACTGTATCATGTACAGACGATTTTGACGAAATTAACGAACAACCAGATGCACTTTCTGTAGATGATGTTAGTGCTAAGTTTTTCGTAACCTCTATTCAGCAGCAGGTTTTTAGAAATAATATTTTCAAGTTGTGGTATGGAGATGTTTTTCACAGTGATCAGTTTTCCGGTCATTTTGCAGGTGGACACTCTGACTATGGCTTTGCCGGAGATTTTGGATGGGATTACTGGAATGCTCTAACGGATAATGGTTCATGGGGCCCGTGGTCAGGCATGAACAGTTCTCTCACTTCCTACATGAACTTAGTTGGTGAAGGTGGGACTCTAGAAAATGATCAGTATTATGCTCTTGGGCTCATAGTAAAAGGTTTTTACTACCAATTATTTACTGACCAATTTGGATCAATCCCATATTCTGAAGCATCTAATCCAGACATTAATTTACCTAAATTTGATGATCAAATTGATATTTACAAAGGAATTATTGCAGATTTAGATGAAGCTATTTCAATTATTGGAAGCAACACAACTACAGGTTCTGGAGTTGATATGCTTGCAGAGAATGATGTTATCTTTAATGGAAACATGCAAAACTGGAAAAAGCTCGCCAATAGTTTAAAGCTACGGATCGCACTTCGGGCCCATGGTGCACCTGGTGAAGACTTTTCCGCAAATACAGTATCTGAGGCTCTTGCTTCAGGTGTACTTGCCGATACGGATGCGCTAATGGCTGGTTTTGGAGAAGCAAATATGTGGGCTGATGGAACAGCATCTTATGGTGATATTTGGCATACTTGGACGAACTCACGTTGGAAATTAGGGCAGCCTCTAGTGCACCTTATGAAGCATGACAACGATCCAAGACTCGCAGTAATGGCTAAACCTAGTGAAGGTGGATCAGTAACTATCGACCTTACTGTTAGAGACGGGGAGACGAGTGCTATTGTCGAAAAGCATAAGGATTTTCTTAAATCTGCACTTGATGATGCCGGCCTTGTTTTAGATACTGATTATACATGGGTCGTTGCAGGTGATGAATTAACAATTACAATGGATCAAAACACTCATTATGTTGGACTTCCCTTGAGAACAAATGATTTACTCCAGCGATATCTTAATGCCAAGTTGTTTTCTGATCCCGCTGATAACCTAACACAAGAATTAAATCAAGGGAATGAAATGTTTCCTACTCCTATTATGTTAGCTGGAGACACACATTTTATGATTGCAGAAGCAATACTTAGAGGTCTTCATACTGGTGATGCTGGTGCATATTATCAATCTGGTTTACGTAAAGCCATGGAATTTTGGGAAACAATTGGTGGAATTTCTTTGGATGAAAGTAACATGAGTCCATTATCTGGAACTACAGAAGAGATGATGGAACAAGTATCAACACAACGCTGGATAGCTAACTATGCAAATTCTATTGAATCTTGGTCAATTGTTCGTAAAACAGGATATCCAAGTTCTGCATTAATTACATCAACAGATGATGACGTAATTAGTTTTGCTGGACAGCTTAATGGAGATTATCCTTATAGATTACGATATGGAACAGGAGTATACAGCTCAAATAAAACGAATGTTGATGCAGCAGTAGCTAAACAAGGCACTGATGTAATGGCCACGAAATTATGGTTTGCTAAATAAATTTAATTGGTTTTTCATATTTAGTTAGTTTGAAAAAGCCTGCATTTTGCAGGCTTTTTTTATTTTCAGAAACCAATTTTTTTGTTGCTTATTTCCCTTGGAGTTGATTTAAGCTTTTGTAAGTCAGTTCTTCAATTGATGAGGATTCAGTCTGAAATAAAATTGTTTTCTTTTCGTTCGCTTTCAAATCAAAGTAGTTATCAGAAAAGTGACCTTTAGCAGAAGCCATTAGCATGACGTTTTTTTGAAACACCTGTGATTTGAGATCAATGGAAAACCCTTCATATACTTTTTGGATTTCAATGTCGATGTCATCATTCTCTAGAATCAAATTCTTTGGCTTTTCAAAAAGGTAAGTGCTTGAATGATTACCGTAGTGCGCCTCTAACATGACCTGGTTCCATTGTGTTTCTTCCATGAGATCAATTGAAAAAGATTCAACCAGCATGCTGCTGTTGCTTGGTACATTTAAGGCTTTAGACGAATCCCACAATTCATTTCCTTGAAAGTCAATCAGTCTAACTTTTAGCGTTTCATCGATATCATTCAACAAGTCATTTACAATATAAATATCAACTTGATCTCCTTCACTCTCAAATGAGATCAATACATTTTCAAATGCTTCTTTTGCCCCGTAGTGCAATGCCTTCCAATTTCCAAAATGATCAATACTAGACCATGAAATCCCTGGCCAACAATCGTTGAGTTGCCAATAGAGGCTTCCCATATTATAAGGTTTCGCTCTTCTGTGCGCCTCAATTCCCATTTGCATACCACGCGCTTGTACCAACTGACTCACATACACATAGTCTTCATCGTTCTCTGGCACGTTATAATCTCTTTCCATATACAAGTCAATGAGCTCATATCCTCGATGATGCTTTTGGTGAGATTTCATCCCATCCGTATCAATTTGAATTTCTTCTGACTGATTGATGAATTTCATCGCATCCATACTTGGAAAGGATTGAAATCCAAATTCACTCATAAAGCGCGGAACATAGTCCTCAAAATGTTCAAATGGATAGGCATCATGCCAAACCCACCAATCATGAGCGTCACCCTCATATTGATACTGTGGATTCCCACGGCCATACTTTGGGGAACTTTCCCAATAGTCAAGTTGGGTATGTTTTGCGACTTCCGCTGGTAAAATACTATCAAATAGTTTTAAGTAGTCTCCCCATATTTTGTCTTTTTGAGCTTGTGTCTTGCCATCTTGCCAACCCCAACGATGCCAACCCTCAGAGTTTTCATTATTCCCACACCACAACACAATGCTTGGGTGGTTTCGCAAACGTATAATCTGGTCTTCTGCTTCTTGTTTGGCATTTTCCAAAAAAGCTTCATCACCAGGATACATTGCGCAGGCATACATAAAGTCTTGCCATACAAGGATTCCTTTCTCATCACAAAAATCATAAAACACATCATTTTCATAAATCCCGCCACCCCAAACACGGAGCATATTCATGTTGGCGTCGACTACGTCTTGGAGTAAGGTTTCATAGTGCTGTTCTGTCACCCTATTTTGTAAACTGTGCTGTGGTATATAATTTGCTCCTTTCATATAAACAGGCACACCATTGAGATTAAAATAAAAGGACTGGCCATGCTCATCTTCCTCAGCGATAAGCGATACATTTCGCACACCATGATTTACGACAACCTCATCACGAACAATACCATTTTGCACCAACTGAACTTCAACTTCATACAAGTGCGGAGTTCCCAGATTATGGGGCCACCAGAACACGGGGTCTTCGATTGTGATTGGAATTTCAAATTGATTGGTTTGTATTTCAGCTGGAATTTGCAATGAGAACTCTTGACCATCCACAAATACTTGAACTGAAGTTGATTCTTCTGGTGGGCTTGTCAAGGTAACGATCGCTGTAAAATGTGCTTGCTCATCTGTATAGGAATCCTTTTTTAGATACACATTGTCAATCTTCGATTCGTTCCATGCCTGAAGAGAAACACCTTTCCAAATCCCCATTGTATTTAGTTTGGGACCCCAATCCCATCCGTACTGAAACTGAGCTTTACGTGTAAACACACGATTTCCTTCGGGGAGGGTATAATCGAGTTTATTTTTCTCACTTTCTTCTGTGATTTGTGTTGGTGAAAAGTGAACAGCTAGGGTGTTGCGAGATGAAATAAAGTCTCCAACAGAAACCTTAAAATTCCGAAAAGCATTGTTGCTAGATAATATCAGACTGTCATTTAAATATACTTTTGCATAGGTGTCAAGACCCTCAAATTCAAGTTGGATATTTTTTTTATTGAGCGTACTTGCCGAAACATCAAAATTGGTTTGATATACCCAAGTTGAATCAGCAACCCATTGTACTTTAGTTTCGTTTGCTCCGATAAATGGATCTTCAATCAACTGATTATCGATCAAATCCGAATAGATATTTCCAGGGACAGTTGCTGGAAACCAATCATTGGAATTCATAGAACGAAACGACCAATCGGATTCCAAAGGGACAATAGAAGGAAGTTGTTTTTTTTGTTGACAGCTGGCGAAAAGAGCCAGAACGAGAATGAGTGTTGGATATAATTTATTCATGAATTAATGATATCATTTGTTTTATCGTTTGTTGATCGGCGTAGGTTTGGTGAGTTTCGTCAAAGTGTTTTGTGGAGTTTAATGGAATAAATTGTTTTTCGATTCTCTTTTCTTGACTAGATGCGGAGAAATGAATTTCTTTAAAAGTGCCATCTACAAATTGTTTGACATTTTTGGGATTTATACCAGAAGCAGGAATGATAATTGCACTAAAATTTTCTTGTAACTCGCGAAGTAGGGGTAATCCTTTTACAGCAGTTGGTTGTTGTCCAGAAGTCAAAATACGCTTGACACCAACATCCTCCAAGACTTTTACCGCTTGTAATGGATTTGGTACCGAGTCGAATGCTCGATGAAAGGTAAATGGCAATGGGTCGGCAAGAGCTATCAGTTCTCTTGATCGTTCAATGTCAATGTTCATATCTTGGTGAAGTACTCCAGAAACAATTCCATGACAACCTAATTTTTTACAAAGATTGATATCATGTTTCATAATTTCAAAATCTGCATCACAATAGCAAAAATCTCCACTACGTGGACGAATCAATACGTGAATTGAGATCGTAAGATTTGAGAAAACTTCCTTAAGTAATCCATAAGAGGGTGTAATTCCACCAACAGCAAGCTCCGAGCAGATCTCGATTCGATTTGCACCTGCGTTTTGGGCATTTAGAGCAGACCGAAAACTATTTGCACAAACCTCTACGAACATAACGTATTATAAGTTGCTTTTACGATGTTGTACTTTTCCAAAAAAGTAGATATATGAGTAGCATATAAGCAATAATGAAAGTGCCCATTTAAATCCATAGAGGTCTGTAAGGTATCCATACATAGGAGGTATAATTGCACCGCCCACAATCATGGTACACAAAATTCCTGAGGCTTGGGGCTTTAAATCTTGTAACCCCTCTAGAGATAAACTAAAAATCGTTGGAAACATGATAGAGTTAAAAAGTCCTACAGCCAATATGGAAACCATAGAAACCAACCCCATTGTTTGTGCAGATACAAAGACCAAGGTTAAAGCGCCTAAGGCAAAAAAGGATAGTACGCGTGCTGGTTTAACAATATTGGTTAGGTATGAACCTATAAATCTGCCAATCATGGCACCGCTCCAATAGAATGTTACGAAGGAACCCAGAATACCATAGTCGTCTACAGATGAAAGATTCTTGCCCAAAAGTGTTGCCGAAATCGATGCAAGCATTCCATTTTCTTTAATAGCAGAAGTTAAGTTCATATCGTAGAAATAATTTATAAGATAACTCCCAATGGAAACTTCAGCGCCTACATAAATAAAAATACCTAATGCGCCCAACATTAGAGATTTGTTTTTCAATAACATCAAATACCCATTTTTAGGTGAAGTGTTTAGCATTTTAGGCAGCCTTACCCTCATAAAAACAACGGCTAATGCAAGAATAAATAATGTAATGATGATAAAAGGTGATTGTACAGCTGCGGCTTCTGCGGCTAGATATGAATCCTTTGCGGCTTGCCCTAGAGAGGCGATTTCTTCTTTGGATTTAACTTTATCGCTTAAAATAAATGAAGCGCCAAGAATAGGAGCAATCGATGTTCCGAACGAATTAAATGCTTGTGACAAATTAAGCCTACTTGAAGCACCTTCTTCAGAACCTAACACAGCTACATAGGGGTTTGCAGCAACCTGCAAAATAGTAATTCCACCCGCTAGTATAAAGTATGCCAAAAGAAAAACAGAAAAGGTTCGGTAGGATGCTGCAGGGTAAAAGAGTGCACAACCAACGGCCATGGTAATAAGGCCTAAAATAATCCCTTTTTTGTATCCGATTTTTGAGAGTAGGAAGCCTGCAGGTATGGACAACACAAAATAAGCACCAAAAAAAGCAAATTGAACCAGTCCCGCTTGAAAATAAGTAAGCGTAAACAAATCCCGTATTCGTGGAATTAGGCTGTCAACCAAGACGGTGATAAACCCCCAAAGGAAGAATAAAGAGGTTAAAAATATAAATGCATTACGATAATTTTTTTGCGTTTGCGTCATGCTTTAAAAGATTTTAGCAATTAATATAAACTTTATTTTCTATTACTCCGCTGTCAAAAAAAAGGTACAAATCGCTTCACCCTTTTCGTTTATGATACCCCCTGTACTGGTATCGCTCCAAGCGTGGCGGATGTATTTAGGCCTAGATAATTTACTTGATGATACGTGAATGCTACAGCCATCAGCCACAGCTGTTGCAGGATAATAAGTAATGTTATCTGATGAAATCTCAATTTCATTAGTTTTTGGCTTTAACGATATCTGACCATCATCTTGGCAATCAAACTTCACAATAAGTTTGCTTCCTTTTTGCGTTATGCTCACAGGTTTAGAAGCACGAAGTTTTCCATTCGTTCCGTAGTCATTACCTAACGCGAGATTTGCCAAACGTTTTCCAACGTCCATTTTGTTTGCGGGGTGTATATTTTCAGCATTTCCCAGGTCAAGGGTAGATACTATACCCGTGTTTAAAGTTGCTGTAGAATTATACTGCGCATTACGCAGTGCAGCCGACTTACCGTTTTCGTAGTCATATGGGGCAATTTGTACAAAATAAAACGGAAATTCATACCCCCATTGTTTTCGCCAAGTTTTTATCATGGACTGAAAAATTAATTCATATTCGTCTTCAAGACCTACATTAGACTCTCCTTGGTACCATATAACCCCTTTAATTTTATATGGAATTATTGGATGAATCATGGCGTTAAATAGTACTGAGGGTGTCCAAGAGGTAACTTTAACAAAATCTGGCCTAGGAGTCGTTTTTACATAATTCTCGTCTAAACGATAAAAGTTGTTTTCATATAATTCTGCTGATGGAATTACCTTCCAAGTACCTTCCAAGTTTAAGTTGGAGTTATTGCTACTTTTTAACGAAATCGGCGACCGCACTCTTGCAGGTCCCATAGTATCAATTAGTCTAATTGATATTACGTTTTTACCTTGTCTTAGAATACCCGCAGGTATTTTGTACCGCTTTTCTTTAAAACTTTCAGCTTGAAATGAACTACCAACAAATACCCCATTAATGTAGGTAAAGTCCATGTCATCAACTAACCCTAAATCTAGAAAATACGTATCCTCCAATTCCTCTAAAAAAAAGTTTTTTCTAACCCAAACTGCGCCGTCAAAGTCATTTACAACGGTTTCTCCAAAAACATCGTTAAAATTTCCTGGGAATTCAATATCAAACCAATTACTGTCATCATAGATTTCATCAGCGTATTGCATATCGTTAAAGGGCAATTCCATCCAGTCAGTATGTGTGGAATCCGCTCCTGGCATTGAAAAATATGTAAGCGGTGCTATCCACTGCTCAAATTTAGCTAAGCGTGCATCATTTTCAGAAAAACTACCAATCTTGTCATCATAAAGTTGTGTTTCACGAATTCCGTTAATACCAGTCCATGATTCCACAGGTGTACCACCCCAACTGCTATCAATAATTCCAATGGGTACATTAAGCTCTTGAAATAATTCCTTAGCAAAGAAGTAAGCTGTTGCACTAAAATCGGCTGCATTTATAGAATTACTTACCATCCATTTTCCACTAACATCATCAAGTGGAATAAGGCTTGATTCTCGGTCAACAGAAAAAAAGCGCAATTCAAAGTTTCCCGCTTGGGCGATTTCATTTGCAGAATTTATAATGGGTTCAGCTGGCGGCCATCCTTTTAAGGGCATTTCCATATTACTCTGCCCAGAGGCTAACCAAACTTCACCTAATACAATATTTTGAATGGTAATACATGAAAAATCGTCACACACTTCCATTACAAATGCATCATCATAATCCGCTGTTGAGATGCTTACGTTCCAGCTCCCGTCTTTTTGAGATATGGTTTCAAATTGCCCCCAAGGCAATCTGATTTCAACTTTTGCTCTTGACGAAGCACTTCCCCAAATCTCCACTTCAGCATTTCTTTGTAGCACCATGTTGTCAGAAAACAGACTTGATAAAACAAGGGGTTGTACAGTGGACTGGCATGCAGACAGTATGACAACAAACAGAGGTATGAATGTAATTCTAACTTTGGGCAATAAAAGACTATTTCGTTTCATGTTCAATTTGGATTTCGTCAATAAAAATCCATGTTCTTCCATCATAACTACTACCAATATGCCAATCGGGGACAGGGCCAATTTTTTTAGCATTGATCTTTACATACTTAAAGGGTTCACTTGGGGGTTCAAATGATATGGTTTTCATTTCGGGATTTTCCAATTCTTCTATTTCAAAATCTTCAGACCCGATCAGCGTAAAGTTATTTCCATCAGCAGACACATAGCATTCAACACTTGATGGAAAGAAAATCCATGCATCTTGACTACTCAGAAAATTAACAGAGATATTTTCTAATACTTTTGGTGCTAAAAAGTTAACGGTTGCGTCCACATCTTCGTCTAAGTAGCCCTGCCAAGCACCAGTACGAAAGTCTTCTGCACCAATGATACCATCGATTAAGGCATCATTTCCACCAGCACTGTATTGGTAATAGTAGTCGGTTTCTAATGTGACTTTTATATCAGGATTTTTTTTGCGGAATGTAGTTTCTAGTATCGCACTTTTTTGTCCATTGATTTCTGCATAAGTTTGAAGTGTAGCATGGCCATCAATGGTAACAGGCTTAGTATATTCCATAAATTCCCCACCTAAAGAATAATATATTTTCGCTGAAGACTGTATGCTTTTCAGTTCAATTTCAGTACTTTCATCAAATGCCAAGTCACCAGTTGCAATGTATGGAGGTATGGCAATTAAAAATTCTTTGATTTCAGTTGTTGGTACGGAAGAGTCAGCAGAGCCCCAATTCGATTTGCGCTTGCTCATCACAAAATCTAGTGTGCCTCCCTCTGCAATATCGTTGTGATTTATGTATGAATTTTCCAATGCCTCCCCATTGAGTTTTACTTCTTTGACATACTTGCTTTTACGATTATTTTCTGGCGCATTGATTTGAAAGCTATTTCCGTTTTCTAAGTTTATCGTAGCAGATTTGACGATTGGAGAGCCAATGATGTATTCATTCGATCCGGGTGTTACAGGATAGAACCCAAGTGCGCTAAAAACATACCATGCGCTCATTTGACCACAATCTTCATTTCCAGAAATACCGTCAGGCTCATTGGTGTAAAGCTCTGTCATGATTTTACGAATTTTTTCTTGTGTTTTATGAGGTTTATTCACGAAATTATACAAGTATGCCATATGATGACTCGGCTCATTTCCATGAGCATATTGACCAATCAAGCCTGTAATATCTGCTTGATCACGACCAGATGTTTCTGTACTTGCTGAAAACAGTTCATCGAGCATACTTTCAAAAGATGTTTTTCCACCTATAAGTGACATATGCCCTGAAATGTCTTGCGGAACATAAAAGCTGTATTGCCATGAATTGGCTTCAGTGTAATTAAAATTCACTTCATAAGGGTCAAAAGGTGAATACCATTTGTTGTGAAAACGACCTCTCATAAAGTTGGTTTCTGGGTCAAATACATTCTTGTAGTATTGAGCACGTTGTAAATAGGTTTTATAGTCATCCAAATTCCCTAGCTTTTTGGCCATCATTGCAATGGTCCAGTCGTCATACGCATATTCTAGTGTTTTTGAAACTGATTCTGACTCTGTTTCGACAGGGATAAATCCTAATTTTTTATAGCTATCCAACCCATGATCATCTCTAGTAGCAGAGTGTTTCATCGCTTCAAATGCCTTTGCAACATCATAATCTCGAATTCCTTTTTGATAGGCATCTGCAATCACAGGAACGGCATGATACCCAATCATCGTATTTGTATAATTTCCAGCTAAATCCCAAATGGGCATAATGCCACCTTCTTCATATTTATTTATGAATGTACGAATAAAATCATTCGTTCTTTCTTGCTCGATGAGGGTATATAAAGGATGTGCTGCTCTATAGGTATCCCAAAGCGAAAAAACAGTGTAATAAGTCGTCTCTTTATCTTGGTGAATTTTCATATCCATACCCCTGTATCGTCCGTCTACATCTTGATAAAGGTTTGGTGCGAGCATCGTATGATATAACGAAGTGTAAAAATTGAATTTATCTTCCTCATTGTATGTTTCCACGACGATTTTGTTTAATTGCTGCTCCCAAGTGCTTTTAGTAATTTGAAGAACATCTTCGAAAGATCTGCCATCGAGCTCATGCTTTCTATTTTGCAAAGCCCCTTTTTGATCAACTGCAGAAATGCCAACGCGAACTTCAAGTTCGTTGGATTCCACAGAATCAAAAATAAACGCAGCTCTTACAGATTCTCCTGCTTTCAAATTATCTTCGACAACCACATCAATATATGGACGTGAAAATAAAATATCATAAAACAGTCTTTGATCTTGTGCCCATGAACGAGAAAATCGGTGACCTGTGACATGAGACTTATCGATTATATCAAGTTTTGAATCCAAAACAATATCCCTATGAACTAAGTCGAGTACAACTACTTGATCTGAACCTGAGGGAAAGATATAGTTGTGAATTCCACTGCGCTCAGAAACCGTTAGCGAAACATCGATATTCGTCTCGTCTAAATGTACGCTGTAGTATCCTGGTGTTGCAATTTCGTTGTCATGAGAAAAAGATGAACGGTATCCCTTCTCTCCATCAGCTCCATTATTAAAAACGACCTCATTTGTAGGCATTAGCAAAACGTCTCCATAATCTAAAATACCAGTACCTGACAAATGGGTGTGTGAAAAGCCGTAAATATGATTGTCGGTATAGTGATAGCCAGAACACCCATCCCAACCATCTAACCTTGTATCTGGACTTAATTGCATCATCCCAAAAGGCATTGTTGCTCCAGGATAAGTGTGACCATGGCCTCCCGTTCCAACAAACGGATTGACATAAGACGCGAGTGTGCGATTCTCTGACGTATTTTTAATTGTACAAGCAGAAAAAGCAATGGCAATAACTAGGGTAAATAGGCTTGTTTGTTTCATACCTCAAATTTAGATTCTACAAATTGAAAGTAAGAATGAAAATGCGCTGCATTTTGACTGCAATTTAAAATTATCACTGATTCTTTACGATATATTTATTTTTCAATTACTAACTTGGTTATTTAATAAAAAATAAAGGAATTATACAGTCAATAAATAAATAATTTTTTTTAGAATTTAGTTTCAAAATAGGTGATATTATTTAAGCTAAATTATCTATATTAAAAAAAACAACAAATGAACACCAACGCAAACAACAAAACTGCGATTGCCATTATCGCGGGACTTTTTTTCATTTTTGGATTTATCACCTGGGTCAATGGGGCTTTGATTCCCTATATGAAAACCATCAATGAACTCACGGAGGCACAGTCGTACTTAGTGGCTTCGGCCTCTTACATCTCTTTTGTAGTTATGGCACTTCCTGCTTCATACCTTCTTGAAAAGGTAGGTTATAAAATGGGCATGTCAGTTGGGCTCTTTATTATGGCGATCGGTGCACTTGTATTTATTCCAGCTGCTGAAGCACGTACCTATTGGATGTTCTTGACGGGAATTTTTATACAAGGTACGGGGATGACCATTTTACAAACCGCTGCCAATCCATACATCACCATACTTGGCCCCATAGAAAGTGGCGCCCAACGCATTGCGATTATGGGGATTGCCAATAAGGTTGCTGGGGCTTTGGGGTCGCTTATTTTTGGAGCGATTCTTCTCAATGGAATTGATGAAGTTAATGCCAAAATCGATAGCGTATCAGCTAGTGAAAAAGCGACATTATTAGATCAAATGTCCGATAGTGTATTTATGCCTTATGTGGTTATGGCTATTGTCCTATTTATGTTGGGTCTTTTGATGCGTAAAGCACCACTACCTAATGTAGAGGTGGCAATGGAAACCAATTCACAATCAAGTGGAGAGTCACAAAAAACGATATTTCAATATCCACATTTATGGCTTGGGATGCTGACCCTGTTTGTGTATGTTGGCGCTGAAGTCATTGCTGGTGACTCCATTATTGCCTATGGGATTGCTCTTGGCATCTCGGCCTCTACCGCCAAGTTTTTTACCACATTCACACTCATGGCCATGGTAGCAACCTATGCTCTTGGGGTAGTTATAATCCCAAAGTACA
>JAKMFI010000021.1 GCA_022425505.1 Flavobacteriaceae bacterium
TTGGAGATAAAATTGTTTATGACATCACGGTCGAAAATAAAGGAAATGTAACCCTTACAAATCTTGAAATTCAGGACCTTCTTCAAGATCATACAGAGACCAATACATTTGTTTTACAGGAGCAAACCACAGCTGGCGAAGCAATTGACATGACAGCATCCTATTTGATTTCCAATCCAACACCAGATGCAGCACAGGGAACTTTAGAACCTGGAGAAACAGAAACTTACAGAGTAACTTTTGTGATTACACAAGACGCTATTGACAATAAAACTTTAGAGAACTCTGCTACTGCCACTGCAGACTCTCCAGGGAATACAGATGACGTGACGGATGTATCTGACGATGGAGATGATACCGATTTCAATACTGTTGATGATCGAACAGAAATTACACTGGAGACCAATCCATCGATGAAAGTCACCAAAACCATTTCCAGTATAGTCAGATCAACGAATTCGATTGATGTCTCCACCCCTGTTCAGCCTGGTGATATCATTAACTACTCAATTTCGGTTGAGAATACGGGTGACACGAGATTAACAGGAATAAACCTAGTCGACAATCTTTCCAACTCAAAAGGGTCACTTGGCAATCTGGTACCGAGTTTCTCCACAACAAGTACTGGAAAATCAAACACACAATATGGAAACACACTTGAGCTGGGTGAAATCGCCTATTATCTTGTTTCTTATACTGTAGATGCTGTAGGCTATGATGCTTTATATATCAGCAATACGGTAACTGCTTTCGGCAGCACAGCTGGCGGTACAGACAATGTAACCGATGTTAGTGATGATGGAGATGAAACTACGGACGGCATAGACGACGATGATGACCCAACAAATGACCCAACCGTTGTTTACACACTTGCCCTTCCATCAATTGAGGTTGTCAAAACATTTGAGCTTGTTGATAATGGAGATGGCATCAATAACCAAGGCGATATTGTCAAATACACCATTACAGTTACCAACACAGGAAACAGAGACTTGACAGGATTAAGCCTAACGGATGTGCTTATCAATGGCGATGGTACAGATGTCACACCAGCTCTGGATGGGATATATTATGCAAACTCTTCGATGAATTCTCCTCCCGGCGAAATTAAAATAGACGAGGTTGTCACTTATCGCGCCTTCTATACAGTTACAGAAACAGATGCAGATAGCAGCAAGCTGACAAATACAGTTACAGCCACGGCCTCAAGTCCAGGGAATACAGATGATGTAAGCGATGTATCTGATGATGGCGATGCAGCAACAGATGGTCCCGATGCCGATACAGACCCCTCAAATGACCCAACGGTCACAACCATTACTTCAGATGCCTCAATCAGGGTTGTAAAAACCGCACAAATTATAGACCGAGATTCGACTGACCCATCAAATCCAAATCTTTCAGATGGTGTAACAGCAGCAGGAGACATTATCAAATACAGCATTGTTGTTAACAACAACGGTATAGAAGACGTACAAATCGACACCCTAACGGACACGATGACAAATGGTGACAATGCAACTGGTATGCAATATGATAGTGCCATTACCCCAGATACAAACTTAAACTCTCTAAATAAGGGATCTACAGAAACCAATTTAGAACCTGAAGATTATTTTGCTTATCAAGCATTCTATACCATAACACAAGCTGATGTTACCTCCACCTTTATCAGCAACCAAATATTTGTTGAGGCCTCCTCAGTAACAGATAATACCATTACAATTTCTGATTTGAGTGATGATGGAGACAACACTGACGGAAACAATATTGATGATCCAACTATCACGAGTTTAACCTATGAGCCCGAGCTTGAAGTCACAAAAACCTATAGTTTATCCGGTGGAGATAATGTGCCAGAGGTTGGTGAAACCATCACCTATAACATCACAGTTGAAAACACAGGAAATGTTCTTTTAAATGGGGTAACAGTTACCGATGTTCTAACGGATATTTCAGGAACAACAAGCTTAACTTTAAACTCTGGGCCAACCTTTGTGCCAGCTACTGGGATTACTGAAGGAACTCTTAAAGCTGGTGAAACAGCTACTTATGTTGCGGTTTATAATATTGAGCAAACCGCAGTTGATTTGGGTGGTATTCGCAATGTTGCTACTGCCACTGCCTCAAGCCCTGGAAACACAAATGATGTTCAGGACACCTCTGACGATGGGGATGACACAGATGGAAATACTACAGACGACCCAACCGATATTACAATTACAAGATCACCAAGTCTGGCGGTTTCTAAAACAGCCACTGTCACGGAGGACAGCGGAAATACAATTACAGATCGAGGGGACATTATTAATTATGTCATAACAGTTACAAACGATGGTAACGTCAGCCTATCAAATGTTACCCTCACTGATATTTTGGAAAATGCTGACGGGGATAACCTAACGTTATTTGCGGGACCAACACATGTTTCTTCAGACGCTAGCTCAGCAGAAGGCACACTTAAAGTAGGGGAAATAGCAACCTATAACGCGAGTTATGTGATCGAAACACTTGCCTCAGATTCTGGAAGTATTGTAAACACAATCAACGTAGTTGCCACTTCACCCCTTGGCACAAACGATGTAAATGGCACAGACAGTGTCACCACAACCACCACCGAGGCGCCATCAATCGAGGTGAATAAAACCTACACCATCATTGAAAATGGTGTAACAGGTATTAACCCCAATGATATCATTCAATATGTAATCAGTGTTGAAAATACAGGGAATGTCACGATTGATAACCTCACTTATGTAGATACGTTTACAGACCGTTCTGCATCAGCACAGACGATGACCTTTAGCAGTGGACCTTTCTACACCGGTGCAGATCAAGGATCGGGTGATGGGGTTATAAAACCTGGAGAGACCGCCACTTATATGGCCTTGTTCACAATCACCCAAGCGGCGATCGATGCTAGTGGTCTTGATAACACAGCAACATTTACAGGTACTTCTCCTGATGGTACTACTGTTAATGATGTTTCTGATGATGGTGATCCAAATGATGGAGGGGTTGACGATGTAACAGAATTTGTGATCGCCCCAGCGCCAGCAATCCAAGTTGTCAAAACGGCTCAAACAACTGACAATAATAATGATAATCTCATAGGAGGGGATGATGTTATTACCTACACAATTACGATTACAAACACCGGAAACGTATCTCTTTCAGATTTAGACCTAACAGATATCCTGGAGGATCAAGATGGAAATACCCTTTCTTACGATAACGCAAATGATCCGCAGCTTGGCTCCTCATCAACTTCAAATGCAAACGCAACAACATTGGAAGTTGGAGAAACCAAAACGTATACAGCTA
>JAKMFI010000026.1 GCA_022425505.1 Flavobacteriaceae bacterium
TGAAAATGAGTGGAATGGCAAAACGAGTTTACAGTTAAACCTTAAGGGGATTCAAAAAAAGTGATTAGCTTATTCCCAGAGATTTTCAGCATCTTCTCCGCCCCAAACTAAAGTAACCAAGTATGGGTTATCTATAAATGGATTTCGATTGCCTTGTGCTTGTTGGATCGCATTGTTGCGCTGTCTTTCAAAATCGGATACCGGGTCTTCAATATTCCATTTTATGAAAAGGGCTTCACTACCAACAACATTAATACTCTCCTTGTATCGAATAGAAAGATAAAATATCATTCTTGCGACATCTCCTTTCCATTCGTCTCCAGGGTACCACCTTTGTGATTTTACACCATACTCACCAGATCCGTCAGTAAATGAAAAGTTGCTTTTATCGGAGTTTATTTGATCATCACAAACTCGTAAATGATGTAAATCCGTAACCGCATCATTATCGTTTAGTTTGGATTGTGGATATACATGCTCAGTATTAAAGGTTTGTGGGTTGTAAGAATTATTAGGGGAAGTATATTCTTCCCAATACCGTGTTTCACCAGAGTATATAAGAATGACATTTTCTGAATCGATAAGATCAGCATCGGCTGTATATAAAAAATTATGTCTTTCGGTGTAGGTTAAAATATTGCTATGAGATTTTTGAGTAAGCTCGCTTAGAACCTGTTGGTTTGTGTCCTTATCTGTACACAAAGTTAAATTGCCATAGTAGCCTTGAATTTCCTGTGGGAGAATAAATGGGGTCGTTGGGAGAACATTTATTTGAACATTCGAAACAGAGCAATTTGATTGGTCTGAAGAAGCACATAATTGATATTCAAAATGATCGACTCCTATAAAATCAGTAGCAGGGGTGTAGACAACATGACGATTAATAACTTCGACTTTTCCACCCTCTTGTGTAGTGCCATTAACGTTTAAAATTATACTTCCATTGAATGAATCATTGAACAAAAGTTTTTCAAATGTTCGCTCAAAATTTTGAACGGAAGAAACATAGTCATCGATAGCTTCGATAAAATTGTTTTCACTTTTAGAGGAACAGCCTAATAAAACAGGCACAAATATTATTAAAACTAAATTACGCATGACAAAAAACCCTCCAAAAGGAGGGTTATTTTTAGATTAGAAAAGCGCTTAGAATTTATATTTGAAACCTAAGGTCCATGTTCTTAGATAACCTGGATCTACACGGTTGCTAGTATCTATTCCTCGCCATACATTACTATCACCTGTTACAGGATAATTCCTTGTCATTTCTTCAATATATTTTGTATCAAACAAATTGAAAATACCAAGTCTAGCTTCAAGGTTATTGTCATTTAAAGGAATATCCATTGTATAAGACAAATCAACCAACGTATGAGAAGGAAGCTTAATAGTACCAGAATTCCCTGCATTTTCAAAAACATCATCAGAGAAGTTAACTCTGGCATATAAATCAGCATAATGATTTAATGACAAATCAATTCTAGAACGGTCATTTACAATATACATCATTTCTAGACCACCTGTCGTTTGTGCAGCATCACCAACTTTTACACCATCTAGATAGGCAACATCTCCTTCACTCAATGTTTGACCAGCTTCATTAAATGTAGTTGATTTCACATTTGAATTATAAGTCCAATCCCCTAAGGAAAAGTATGCTTTTAACATGATATCCATTGAAGGCTTATAGAAAAATTGACCTTCAATTCCTTTATGCACTTGTGAAATTGGGTCAGATTGAGAATAAGAAAGAATAACATTGTCATCATCATACTCAGTACTTGAAAGAATACGGTTATCCCATGTGGTAGAATAAAAGTCAATGATAGCTTTAAAAGAATCCTTTTCGTAAACATAGCCTAATTCAATTCCAGTGATTTCTTGGTTTTCTCCGCCGGCTATGTTTAAGTTGTTTGAGTATCTGATATTCTCGTAGAGGTCATCATGAAATGGCTGACGACTATAAATACCAAAGTTTGCATATGCCTTAGAATACTCACCAACATTGGTAGCGCCGCCGATTTTAAGATTGTAACCAGTATTCGTAATTTCTTCTGCCTTTCCAAGATCAAACATAAAATCTTCCTTCAAGTGTGATTGGCTTGAAACAGCAGCTTGAATATAATAAGAAGACTTGTCATTACTGTATTCAAGTTGGCCAAAGAGACCAGAATATGTGATGTCTTCTTCATAATCGTACGAAATGTGATAATCGTCTCTGCTCCCTTTTGGAAAATCAAATACAGCGTCCCATGGATTATATCCGTATGATTTCGTAGCACCTTTGTATGATGATAACCCTAAAAAGTCAGTTGGGGTTCTAAAGTGAATACCATTATATAATCGAAAATCAAAACCTAAGTTAAAAGATAGGTTTTCACTGATTTGACTATTATAATTGGAGACAGCTCCGTACCAGTTGTGACCGTTAACAGAGGCTTTGACAACCCCTTCTGAATTGCCGGCTGCATTCTCAGCGATAATTTTACCATAGTCAATCATACCTTGATCGGTGTAGTAAAACTTTCCTTCGTTGTAAGCAAATCCACCTCTACCATGTGAACCATACAACACGGTTGATAAAGTACTATTATCATTAATTGTCCAATCCCAGCTTAGGTTGTAAATTGGTTTGTGATAAAAATTTCTTCCACCTGGGTAGATTTCACCATTTCTAACACCACCCCAATCAGCGTAATCAAAGCCTTCATCTAAATACTTTTGAAGACTTTCACCTCCACCGGATCCATGCCATTGAGGAGCACCAGTGATAAATGCGTTAAATACATTTCGATCATTGGGCTTGTATCCAATAGAAAAGTAATATGTTTGGCCTTGGCCTTTGGAAAATTGCATATAACCATCACCACTCCAATGTCCTAAGAACATAGCATATGCCCAGCCCTTATCATTAAGGCCAGATGATAGGTATAAAGAGTTTTTGAAATAATTGTCATTTCCAATCATCGATTTGTAAACGCCACCTTCTTTAGTATCTACAGTTTTTGTAACAATGTTAACAGTACCACCAACGGATGAAATGGCAAGCTTTGATGAACCTAGACCTCTTTGAATCTCTATTTCATCTGCGACATCAATCATACCGCTCCAATTTGACCAATACATTTTACCATCCTCAACTCCATTTATTGGCTGACCATTGATAAGAAATGCAGTATTTGTTTGATCAAACCCACGCAAATACATTTTCCCATCACCGAAACCAGATCCTCTATTAATTTGTACAGATGGGGTTGATCTCATAACTTCAATTAAGTCAAAAGAACCGCCTTTTCTTTCAATTTCAGCAGTTGTAATGTTGCTTACTGCTATCGGAGTTTCACGATCTTTTGCAAGGTCAATAATTCCGCTCATAACAACAACCTCTTCAAGGTCTGTTGTGACGATTTCTTTATCTTGCTCTTCGTCTTGAGCAAATGCAACAACAGCAACAAAGCTGAGGCACAAACTAAAAATTAGTTTTTTCATAAGATTAAATAGTTAAATTAGTTAGTCAAATTTACAAAAAATACCAGCTCTGATGTTAACAAATTGCAATGGATTTCTCAACAATTCATTAACCCTTGTAAGTTCGAAGTAAACACGAAGTAGAACTATCGTGCGCACCCCCCTTTTTGTTGACAATTTCTTTTAAAATTGTATTGGCCAATTGCTTGCCCAATTCCACGCCCCATTGGTCATAACTATAAATATTCCAAAGAATACCTTCCACAAAAATTTTGTGCTCATACATCGCAACGAGTTTCCCCAAACTAGAAGGCGTTAGCTTGTCAATCAGCAGTGTCGTTGTGGGCTTGTTTCCAGCAAAGACTTTAAAGGGCACTAAAGATTCTTCGACTCCCTCACTGCGAACAGTTTCCGCTGACTTTCCTTTCATCAGGGCTTCGGTTTGTGCAAAAAAGTTTGCCATCAGTTTGTCGTGGTGATCTTGCTTGCCGTGCAGGGGCGTTTTAAAACCGATAAAATGTGCAGGAATCAGCTTGGTTCCTTGATGAATCAATTGGAAAAAGGCGTGTTGGGAATTGGTGCCTGGCTCCCCCCAAATCAGATTTCCAGTTTGATAGTCAACCGCATTGCCTTCGCGGTCAACACTTTTCCCATTGCTCTCCATAATGCCTTGTTGTAAGTAGGCAGGCAAACGGTGGAGGTATTGGGTGTAGGGGATTATCGCTTCGCTTTCTGCGCCGTAAAAGTTATTGTACCACAAGTTGATCAGCGCAAGCACGACAGGAATGTTTTCATGCAAAGGCGTATTTGCAAAATGTGTGTCCATGGCATGAGCCCCTTGGAGGAGTTCCTCAAAGTGATCGGGACCAACCCCCAACGCAATCGATAGCCCAACGGCACTCCACAACGAAAATCGCCCCCCTACCCAATCGTTCATTGGGAATACATTTTGGGGATCAATCCCAAAGTCGTTGATCATTGTTAAGTTGGTCGATACCGCAACAAAGTGATCGGCAACGGCTTGTTCTCCGAGCGCATCGACAAGCCACTGCTTGGCTGTGGTGGCATTGCTCAGGGTTTCTTGGGTGGTAAAGGATTTGGACACGACTACAAACAGTGTCGTTTCTGGCGTTACGTTTTGAAGCACTTCCATGACATGATCGCCATCCACATTGGACATATAGTGCAAGTTGAGATGGGTTTTGTAATGCGCCAAGGCCTCAGTGACCATGACAGGACCCAAGTCCGAACCTCCGATGCCGATGTTGACCACATCGGTAAAGGGCTGTCCACTGCTGCTTGTAATGGTTCCGTCAATCACGCCTTGGCTAAAGCTTTTGATTTGATCGATAACCGCATGAACACCCGGGATGATATTTTCACCATCCACACGAACGTCCTGATTCCTCGGTGCACGAAGGGCAGTGTGCAGCACTGCTCTCCCTTCCGTAGCGTTGATCACCGACCCGCCAAAGTAATGACTCATCGCTTCGTTGAGTTGGCATTCTTCTGCGAGCTCAGTCAACAAGGTAAGGGTCTCTTGCGTCAGGTGGTTTTTGGAAAAATCGACATAAAAGTCATCCCAGCAAATGCGAAATTGCTCCCCGCGTTTGGCATCTCCATCAAAAAGGTCTTGCAACCTTTGACCTTGCGTTTCTTTATAGTGTTTCTGAAGTTTGCTCCAAGCTGCTGTTTTCGTTGGATTGATTGTTGGTAATGGCATTGGTATTTGTTTTTTGTTCTTCAAAATAAATACAGTCGAGTTTATCCTTCCACGGAATCATATGTTGCAAATATGCCGTTTTCAGTTCACTTGCAATGGGTTTGGCGTCGGGTAATTTGGTTTTAAACGGATCGACCTGTTTTCCGTTTTTCCAAAAACGATAACACACATGAGGGCCAGAGGTATATCCAGTCATTCCGACCGTGCCGATATAATCTCCTTGATTGACGTATTGCCCCAAGCGAACCCCTCTTTTTTTCATGTGGAGGTACTGGGTAGAATAGGTGGCATTGTGCCGGATGGTTACATAGTTTCCATTCCCTCGGGTATAGCCCGATTTGGTAACGGTTCCTGCTGCTGTCGAGCGAATGGGAGTACCAACAGGTGCGGCAAAGTCTGTCCCCAAATGGGGCTTAACACGACCGTAATAGGCAATGCGGCGTTTGGTGTTGTAGCGTGATGAAATCCGTGAAAAATTGACGGGTGCACGCAAAAAGGCACGGCGTAGATTTTTCCCTTTTTCATCAAAAAATTCGGAGATATTGCGGACAGAATCCGATTCAAATTCGATGGCGTAGATCGGTTTTCCACGATGTTCAAAATAGGCAGCATGAACTCGATTATGTCCCACAAAAACAGAGTCGTTTACATATTTTTCGGTGTAGAGGACTTTGAATCGATCCCCTTTTTCCAAGCGGAAGAAATCGATTGTCCAGGCATAGATGTCCGACATATCATAGGCTACAAGCGGACTTAGCCCTTGTTCGTCTAGCGTTTCGTATAGCGAGCTATTGATAACTCCCCAGGCCTGTCGTTCGACGAGTTTGACTTCTTTCTGATCTTGTTTTGCCCAGAGAGAGTCGGTGAGCTTGACCGCTACATAGTCAATCGCACTGGGCTGATAAATCAAAAATTCTGGGGTTTGCAACGAGTCTTTTTTACACAGGATCGTATAGGGTCTTCCGGTGCGGATTTTACGAAAGTTGTATGCTTTTTTGGCAACGCTGTTGATGTTATAGATCTGCGGATAATAGATTCCGTATTTTTCCAATATTCCCCCAAAGCTATCTCCTCGCACAACCGTATCTCTGACCACATGATAATCGTTGAGTAAAAACCCAAACTCATACACTTCGGGCACCACGGGCTTTGCGGGTTTACGTTCTGCATCCGATCCACAGCTTGCGAGCAGACCGAACAAAGCGATGAAAAGAAAATAGAATTTATTCATTTACGATTATTTTAAATGGATGCTTTAACCCCCCAAAACTTTCCAAATCTACGTCGATTGACCCCACGCGTAAATCCGCAACGACACGAATTGGAATTCGGTTCTTGTCGTTGCTCACCCAAAGCGATAGCCCTCCATTTTCGCGAAAGATTCGCCCTTCGTCTACATAGGGTCGAAACTTGATGCAAGGAACAATCCCAAACTTGGTTTTTAGGTTTTCATATCCCAAAAAGCGAAACCGAAATGCAAAGGGTTCTTTGTCATAAATCAAATTCACCGCGGCAGTTTCTCCAACTTGAATCCCATCCAAATCCAAGTGGTTTCTCAAAAAATAATAGGAGGAAACCAAATCTTGTAGGTTTGGGGCATAGGTAATTTCAGTTTTGGTTTCTTTGAGCAAGTCGTGCATCAACCCTGTCTGGGTATTGTGATCAAAATCAATTTCTACATGGCGTTTGTAACTGCCTTCCGAGATATTACGCACAAAATGAATGGGACGAACAACGTCTTTTTCAAAGTAACTGTCAAAGTAGTCATCTACCTTATAAAACCAGCGGGCAAATCCCGTTGTTTTTCCAGTGGCTGCAACATGATACACTGCTTGGTCTCTAAAGGTTGTTTCACGAAGCATAACGGTTGCATAACTGGCATTTAAGATGCCATAGCGCATGCGAAGACGAAACCATTCGCCATCTTGAAAGGCATCATTCACTTTATGATCGGAGAAAATACGATCGGACTGCATGCGATCGCCAGTCGTTGGTTGGGGGTAGGCCGTAGCCCCCAAAAAAAGCATGAGGAGACAGATGAGATTTTGAATCAAATACATCGGTTGTAAAAGTAAAAAAATCCCTTGAGACGAGCTTTTAGAGAATGTTAAAAATTGAGATCTCAACCCAATTTCTGTTTTTCAGGGTGAAAATGCTGATAAATTTCCTTGGCTTTGGCATTTCCTATGGCAGTTGCGAGTTCTTCAAGCTGGGCCTCTTTGATGCGTTTGACAGACTTAAAATCTTTGAGCAGTTTAACGATGGTTTTTTCTCCAACGCCTGGGATGTTGTCGAGAGAGGAAGACACTGCGCTTTTACTTCTTCGGTTTCGATGTAGGCGCACGCCAAAACGGTGGGCTTCGTTCCGCAATTGCTGAATGATTTTTAGGGTTTCAGACCGCTTGTCTAAGTAAAGGGGGATGGGGTCATTTGGGTAATAGATTTCTTCGAGTCGTTTGGCAATGCCGATGACTGCAATTTTTTGGCGCAAACCCAGGGCGTCGATGCTCAGTAGTGCCGAGCTCAACTGACCTTTTCCGCCGTCTATCACAATCAATTGTGGGAGAGATTGCTTCTCTTCCAGCAGGCGTTTGTATCGTCGGTAAATCACCTCCTCCATCGAGGCATAGTCATTGGCCCCTGTTACGGTTTTGATAATGTAGTGTCGATATTCTTTTTTGGCGGGCTTGGCCTGGCGAAAAACCACACATGCAGCAACTGGGTTAGTGCCTTGGATATTGGAATTGTCAAAGCATTCTATATGCTCTGGTAGGACTTGTAAGCGGAGGTCTTTTTTCATCTGATTCAGCAAAAGCATACTGTGTTGTTGAGGATCCGAAATTTTGATTTGCTTTAGTTGTTCCAATCGCCCTTGTTTGGCATTGCGCAACGACAAATCCAACAACTTTTTTTTCTCTCCTTTTTTGGGAACAGTCACACGAATATCATCGCCCAAGTCAATGGAAACAGGTAAAATCACATCTTTGGAGGTGGATGCAAATCGACGGCGCAATTCGACCACCACCACCCGCAGGACGTCCTCATCACTTTCTTCCAGTTTCTTTTTGATCTCCATATTGTGAAAACGAACAATCGACCCATAGGCCACGTGGAGATAGTTGACATAAGCGCTTTGCTCGTCGCTGATGACCGAACACACATCCACATTGCTGATTGTTGCGCTCACCACAGCAGATTTGGATTGATAATTGGTGAGGATTTCGATCTTACCTTTTTGTTTTTGCGCCTCTTCAAAATCGAGTCGATCGGCAGCGATACTCATTTTTTGCTGAAACCCCCGAACGGCCTCGCTGAAATTTCCACGGAGCAGCGCACGGATTTCACGGATTTGATGGTCATAGTCGGATTCACTTTGTTCTCCTACACAAGCCCCCAAGCAGTTTCCGATATGATATTCCAAGCACACCTTATAGTTTTTGGTTTCAATCGATTTTGGCCGTAAGTCATACGAGCAATTTCGAAGGGGGTAGAGCTCTTGAATGAGATTCATCAACAGCCGTACGGTCTTAAAATTGGTGAATGGACCAAAATATTCCGATCCGTCCTTCTGGATTTTACGCGTGGTAAACACCCGCGGGAACGCTTCTTTTTTAATACAAATCCACGGGTAGGTTTTATCGTCACGCAGCAGAATATTGTAGCGCGGCTGATGCTCTTTGATCAAGGTGTTTTCCAAGATCAGCGCATCGGATTCGGTGGGCACGACGATATGTTTGATCAAAGAGATATTTTTGACCAGTCTTTGGGTTTTTCTCGAGTCGACTTGCTTTCGAAAATAGGACGACACCCGATTTTTTAGATTTTTCGCCTTCCCCACATAAATAATACGCTCTTGATTATCGTAAAATTGATACACCCCGGGCTGACTCGGTAGGGCTTGAACGTGAAGTTTTAGCGCATCTTTCGACATGTGACGAAATTAATTATTTTATTTGTGTTCAATCCAATCAAATGACCAAAGCAGAGATTCGACAACATTATCTCAACAAACGAAAGCAAATCACCTCACTAGAGATGGAAAACAAGCAGCGGGGATTTCTAAAGCATTGTGCGTTGTTTGATTTGTCGCCTTTCTCCATTGTCCACCTGTTTTTACCCATTCAAAAACAGCGGGAACCCAACACCCAGCCCTTGGTGGAGCATTTGTTTTCCGAAGGAAAAACGGTGGTTGCATCTCGATCCGACTTCAACACCAAACAAATGACACACTGGGCAGTTTCCCCAGACAGCTTATGGCAAACCAATCGCTATGGAATTCCCGAACCGACCAAAGGAACGCCTGTACCCCCAAGTGCGATTGACTTGGTTTTTGTGCCTTTGTTGGGCTATGATGTCAAGGGGCAACGCGTGGGGTATGGTCAAGGGTTTTACGATCGATTCTTATCGGTATGTGCTCCGCATACAGTTTTAGTGGGCTTGTCGTATTATCCACCAGAGCCTGAAATTACAGATTGCGAACCGACAGACATCCGCCTTCACCACTGTATCCATTCGGAGGGAATCGTTCGATTTTAGTTTTTGGGAAAAATACGTTTGTTAAATACCAGAATAATCCCCACACCAGTACTGATAGCGGTATCCGCCAAGTTAAAAACAGGTTCAAAAAAAGTAAAGGACTCCCCACCAACCAAAGGCATCCACGAGGGCCATACCCAAGTCAACATCGGAAACTGTAGCATATCGACTACATGCCCAAAAAACAAGGGGGCATAACCACCCCCTTCGGGAAACAAGCTGGCAACTTGCCCATAGCTATGTGAAAAAACAAGCCCGTAAAACAAGGAGTCTATGATATTGCCAAGGGCACCTGCAAAGATCAGGCAACCCGCAATGAGCAACAGTTTGTGTTGCTTTTTTTTGATCGCGTCCCAAAGCATAGCCCCAATGAAACTTACGGCAACAATGCGGATGAGTGACAGAAGGAGCTTACCTGTATCCTCTGAGATAAAGGGGATAAAATCACTAAAGCGTGTACCCCATGCCATCCCTTTATTTTCAATGAACAGCAATCGAAACCAACCCCAATCTACAATAGCATCGGAACTGTAAACGCTTAACGGGAAAGAGAGCTTGATGTAGAATTTTGAGCACTGGTCGAGTAGAAGTACAGCACCGATTAAAAACAGGGACTTTTTAAGGGTCATCTATGTGACTTCTGCATGTTTTTCGCTTCGATACTCAAGGTGGCGTGTGGAACCAATTGTAGGCGTTCAGCACTGATCAGCTTTCCGGTGACACGACAAACCCCATAGGTTTTATTTTCGATGCGAATCAACGCATTTTTGAGATCGCGAATAAATTTTTCCTGACGTATCGCGAGTTGTGTATTTGCCTCTTTCGACATTGTTTCAGACCCTTCTTCAAAGGCCTTAAATGTTGGAGAGGTATCGTCTGTACCATTGTTTCCATCATTCATATATGCACTTCGAATGAGCTCTAAATCGTGTTGCGCTTTGGCGATTTTTTCTTCGATTAGCACCCGGAACTTCTCAAGATCCTTATCTGGGTATCGATTCATTTCGTTTGTCTTCATTTATATTTCAATTGGTTTTTTCTAGGCGAATCACAGTTTCGATATCATCAAATGACAGGGGCTCTCCATCTAGGTTTGTTTCAACAAACTCGATGTTTTTGGCCAACACCTCACTTTTCACATAGCTTTTATTGGCTTGTATTGCATCTGCCAACCGCTTGTCATGCTTCAGTGTTAGGGTGATGGTATCGGTGACTTCAAAGTCCATATCTTTCCGAAGATTTTGAACGCGATTGACCAATTCTCTGGCAATGCCTTCGAGAAGTAAATCTTCTGTCAAGCTACAATCTAAAGCGACCGTTACCCCTAGTTCAGATGCAACAGACCAACCCGCAATATCTTTGGATTGGATAATCACATCTGAAGCGTCTAAAATAGTATTTTTCCCATTAATTTCAATGGACAGCGACCCTTCCTTTTCCATGGTTTGAATTTGTCCTTCACTAAACCCAATAATGGCTTCAGAGACGGCTTTCATCTCTTTGCCAAATCGAGGGCCAAGGGTCTTAAAATTGGGTTTGATTTCTTTGACCAAAATCGAGGAGGCATCATCGAGGATTTCGATAGTTTTGACATTGACTTCTGCAGCAATCAAATTCGAAACCTCTTCGACGGCTTGTTTTTCATTGCGATCCAAAGCGGGAATCAACACCCGCTGAAGGGGTTGCCGCACTTTGATTTTTTCTTTTTTGCGAATCGATAGCACCAAGGAGACAATGCGCTGTGCGCGCTGCATTTTTTCTTCTAGGGCAGTATCGACAAAACCTTTGTCAGCATCTGGAAAACAGGCCAGATGTACAGAGGCATACTGTTCTTTGGCAGTGGTTTTATCCAAATCCTGATACAAACGATCGGCATAAAACGGTGCGATGGGTGCCATGAGCTTGGCAACGGAAACCAAACAGGTATATAGCGTTTGATAAGCTGCAATTTTATCGGATTCGTAAGTCCCTTTCCAAAACCGTCTTCTCGACAAACGGACATACCAATTGCTCAGGTCTTCAATCAAAAAAGAAGATATCAATCGGGCGGCTTTTGTGGGTTCGTACTTGTCATATTGGGCATCTACCTTTTCGATGAGCGTATGGAGTTCTGACAAGATCCATCGATCAATTTCGGGTCGTTTATCCAAGGGGATATCGTCTTCCGCATAGGTGAAACCATCGATATTGGCATACAGACTAAAAAAGGAATAGGTGTTGTAGAGCGTTCCAAAAAACTTGCGTCGAACTTCGGCAATCCCTTCCACATCAAACTTGAGGTTATCCCAAGGATTGGCATTGCTAATCATATACCAGCGTGTGGCATCTGCCCCATAGGTTTCTAGGGTTTCAAACGGATCTACAGCGTTTCCTAAACGCTTTGACATTTTTTGTCCGTTTTTGTCGAGTACGAGTCCATTTGAGACCACATTTTTAAATGCGATATTGTCAAACACCAGTCCGCCAATGACGTGTAGGGTATAAAACCACCCACGGGTTTGATCGACACCCTCGGCGATAAAGTCTGCGGGGAAGTCAAGCCCGTGATCTATTTTTTCTTTGTGTTCAAAGGGATAGTGCCATTGTGCATAGGGCATAGAGCCAGAGTCAAACCATACGTCAATCAGGTCGTTTTCTCTGTGCATGGGCTGTCCATGTTGACTGACAAGAATCAACGAATCGACGATGTTTTTGTGCAGGTCAACACGATCGTAGTTTTCAGAACCCATATCACCAGGGGCAAAATCGGCAAAAGGATTGTGATCCACAAGACCAGCTTTTACAGCACGGTCAACTTCCGCTTTGAGCTCCTCTATGGAGCCAATCACTTTGGTTTCTGTATTGTCTTCAGTGCGCCAGATCGGCAGGGGAATCCCCCAAAATCGAGAGCGTGACAAGTTCCAGTCGTTGGCATTGGCAAGCCAATTTCCAAAACGTCCTTCCCCAGTTGATTTTGGTTTCCAATTGATATTATTGTTTAAGGCAACCAATTGCTCTTTTTTATGACTGACTTTCACAAACCATGAGTCGAGGGGATAGTAAAGTACTGGTTTGTCTGTTCGCCAGCAATTGGGGTAGCTATGCACATACTTCTCTACAGTAAAGGCCTTGTTCTCTTCTTTGAGTCGTATAGCGATTTCCACATCGACCGATTTGTCAGGGGCTTGTCGCTCTTCATAGTATTCGTTTTTGACATATTTTCCACCCAGTGATCCGAGTTCTTTTCGAAAACGCCCTTGCAGATCGACGAGGGGAACCAATTGTTCGTTTTCATCAAGAACGAGCATAGGCGGAACTTCGGGACTTGCTTGTTTGGCGACCAAGGCATCATCTGCGCCAAAGGTGGGGGCAGTATGCACAATTCCCGTTCCATCCTCGGTTGTGACAAAGTCCCCAGCGATTACGCGGAACGCATTTTCGGGGTTGTCGTGTGGCAGGGGCGCATCGGTCCATAATTGCTTGTAACGAACACCGACCAAGTCAGTCCCGACAATATGGTAGCTAATGAGGTAAGGGATCTGCTTTCCATCTTTCTTGTAGGACTGCAAGTCGTCTATGGCTTCGACTTGCTGAAAAACCTTTCCAAACACTTTTGGAACCAAGTCTTTGGCTAGCAATACGCGAATGGGAAGATGTGTATATCGGTTAAAAGTACGAACTACTACATACTCGATCGATCGCCCTACGGTAAGGGCGGTGTTTGAGGGCAAAGTCCATGGGGTGGTTGTCCACGCCATAATATACAGGGGCAGTTCATCCTGCAGTTGTTTGGGGAGCGTTTCTTGATGGGTTTCAAACTGGGCAGTTACCGTGGTATCGGTCACATCTTGATAGCAGCCGGGCTGATTGAGCTCGTGAGACGAAAGTCCTGTTCCCGCTTTGGGCGAGTAGGGTTGAATGGTGTATCCTTTATAGATCAGATTCTTGTCGTAGAGCTGTTTGAGCAGCCACCAAACTGACTCCATATATTTGGAAGTATAGGTGATATAGGCCTCGTCCATATCGACCCAATACCCCATTTTTTTGGTCAAATCACTCCATACGTCTGTGTAGCGCATCACAGCTTCGCGGCATGCCGCATTGTATTGGTCCACGCTGATGGATTTTCCGATATCTTCTTTGGAAATTCCAAGCTCTTTTTCCACACCGAGTTCAACGGGGAGACCGTGTGTATCCCAACCCGCTTTTCGTTTGACCTGAAAACCTTTTTGAGTTTTATAGCGACAGAAAATGTCTTTGATGGCGCGTCCTATCACGTGGTGTATACCCGGTAAGCCATTGGCGGACGGGGGTCCTTCAAAGAAAATAAAGGGGGGTCGGCCTTCACGTGTACTCACACTCGCCTCAAAGGTCAGCGCATTTTCCCAATAGGTTTGGATATCCTTGGAAACCGTAACGAGATTCAAATTTTTATACGACGGAAAAGCCATATGCTGTAATAAGTTGCGAAAGTAACCAATTTCCCCAAAAGTTTAGGGGTTCGTGGGCTAGAACCTATACTGCAAACGCAGGCGCAAACTCCGACCCGGCGCAGAGATTCCAGATGCAAACTCTTTGTAGTGAACGTCAAAGAGGTTGTGGAGGTCGGCACCGACTTTGGTATTGGCATTTACATCATAGGTAAGGCGAAAATCAAATCGGTTCCAAGAGGGCGTTCCTGAATATTCGTTATCGCCAGTAACGGACGATACCCCAATGATTGGGGTTTCTTCAAGTCCATCTTCCCCGCCATCGCTATAGTCTTCGGGGCGTTTTTGTCCAGCAAACACAAACGACAATTGCCCATTCAGGCGTCGATTTGAGATCGATAAATGCTGGGTGCCTTGCCAAGGAAGGATGGACGGCACCGGAATATGATCTTCACGAGTAACCCCATAGGTATAATTGACATGCCCCCCATAAGTCAAATTCTTATGCAGCTGGGTGTTCCACTGCAGACTGGCGCCGCGGAGGGTTGCTTCCCCCACATTCGTATTGGCCCAAGTTTCCAATTCGTCTCCGAGGTGGGTTACAGTCTCAAAGCTAGTTGACGAATCATCAAAGGGCAGCATATAGGGTTGTCGTGCGATATAGTTGTATAAAAGTGTGTAGAACAAGTTGAGTTGCAAAAAAGAAGTCCGCTGACCAAAATACCGGCTCACACCCAAATCTGCAGTATATGCATATTCTGGTTTGAGTTCGGGGTTGGGCACGGTGAGCTTGCCTTGTTTTTCACGGATTTTCCCCATATCGTCGATATTGGGTGCACGGAAACCACTGGCGAGAACTGAGCGCAGCTCCCATAAATCATTTGGGCGAAATACATAACCCAAGGAGAGATTGAGGGCATTGCTTCGGTTCGTCGTGTTACCCAATCTCGCGTCGATTAATGCTTGTTCGTTCCACGCTGCTTTGAGTCGCGTGTTTGTGATTCGAGCCCCAGCATTTAAGGTGTTTTTTTGATCGATGTTCAGTTTGTAATCGATATAGGCGGCCAAGGTGGTATAGAATCCGCTCTTGCTTGGATAGCGCGAAGGGATAAGTGCATAATCCACAAGATCGACAACATCATTGCCTTCCGTTACCAGATTTTGGCTAAAGCCAACGGATTGGAGTTCGTTGTGGGTAAATTCAAAACCATAGGCGAGTTTTTTGGACTGATCGAGCGCCACATTAAAGTCCGCATTGGCACTAAACACATCCAAATCTTCAATCTGATTTTCCCGGAGTAAACTGCCAAATTTGCGTTGCACTCTCGACTCTTCAAGCTGTTGATAGGCCAAGGTAATCACGCCTTCTCTTAGCCATTTTTTATCGGTTGTAAAGCTGTATTTTGGAGAAATCAGCAGTCGTTTTTGGGGGCCATAAAACCAGGTGGCATAACGTAGTTCGCCATCGCGGCGTTCCACCAATTTGTCAAAACGCGGGATATCAGAAGAGCTAGAGTATTGGAGATTGAGAACCCATTTGTTGTCGGGATTTGGTTGAAAAACAAATTTTTGCATCAGATCGATTTGGTCATAACCAGTGTTGCGTTGGCGGTTGGGGTTGGGGTTCGCACGGGCTTGGTCTTGATAAAAATCGCGATTGCTTTTGGAAAATTCTGACACCAACCCCCAATCGGTATACCCATGATTGCGCTGACGTCCCATATAGATATCGCCAAAAAGGGAATAGTTCAAAATGGTCAAACTCGCCCAGTTGTCTTTACTGTGGGTGATATCGATGTGATTGATGGTATGCTCATGGCGGGTATCATAGCTATTGGCAACAAAAAAGCGCCAAGGTTGGGCATCTCCAGTTCGGGGTTCTTTGGTGAAGTAATGCACCACTCCGCCGAGGGCGTCAGAGCCGTAACCAACCGATGAGGGGCCATAAATCACTTCGGCACGAGAAAGGGAAAATGGATCAATCGAAATGGCATTGTGCAGATGCCCCGAACGATAGATGGCATTGTTCATGCGCACCCCATCCACCACCAGTAAAATGCGATTGGCCTCAAAGCCGCGAATCACGGGACTCCCACCACCCCCTTGCGATTGTTGTACACGAACCCCAGGAGCTTCTCGCAGCAATTCGGCACTGGTGTTGGGAACGACAGATGCAATATCCCGATCGGAAAGGATGGCGACCTGTTTGGAGACGCGTTTTTTCTCATCTTTTGTTCTGCTGACAGAAAGCACAATTTCTCCCAGCCGTTGGGTATCTGGGTAGAGTGCCAGTTGGGTTGACGATTGGAGTTCTGAAATCTGAAACAACAAGCTCTCATAGCCAAGATGTTCGAAATGGACTTGGTCTTCAGGTGAAAAAACAGACAAGTCAACATGGCCATTTACATCACTTGTGGTATTGACCTTGGCTTGGGTGTCATAGGCAATGACGTCTTGAATGGGATAACCCGTGACCGCATCAATAATGCGTAGATTTTGCCCGCTCAGATCAACGAGCCAAAGCCCAAAAAAAAGAAGTAATAAGCTATGAATAAATTTCATGTAATATTTTCAGTGATTTTGGCCTCGAAAATCCTTGTAAATGGATTTGATAGTATTTCATCAATAGCTCGAGCAGTTGTTTGCGCTCTGTGCTTGACACCAAAACCTCGCTAAATTTATCAAAAGTTGTGCCTAAAAACGATTTGAATACAGAAATCGTCTTAGGGTCGTCAATCTGTTGTGTGCTTTTTTGTGCGCTAAAGCAGCCATTTTCCATATCAAAATAGGGATGGTTTTGATCCCGGACATCTGGAAAAAATCCCAGATGCTTGGTGAGGGATAGCAAAAAGAAGATGTGAAAATTGGCAACATCATCTTGCATATCAAACCAAGACAAACTACTTATCAGATAATGAAACAAGGACGCATTTGCTTCTTCTTCTCGCAAGGCAGATGACAACACCTCGCTCAAAAACAACACCACTGCAATTTTATTTATCTGAAATGGAATCGTTTGGTAGGGTTTGCTCATCTTGATCGATTTTGGAATCGAAAGCCCTGATTTGTTTTTGTGTTGGGCAGTGATTTCGAGCTGATGGAGTGGCTGAAAAAGGGCGGTGGTTTTGTTCCCCTTTCGACCTTGTTTGCCCCCTTTGATTATATAGGATTTGATGCCATCACTACGGGTATAGCAACGCACAATCAAGCTGGTTTCGCTATAGTTGGTTTTTGATAAAACGAGTGCTTCGGTTGTGACAAGCATCAATTGATAATCATTACTTTCTCAACGGCACTTTCCAGGCCGTCATTGGTCGTCACAAAAATAAGATATACACCAGAATACTGCCCGTATAGGACAGCGGTACAGAACAACAATAAAATTTGTAGGGCTTTCATATCACAGTAAACGGAAATCTTCTTCAAAACGTATGCCTAAACCACCCCCTGTGCAAGCATGGCAT
>JAKMFI010000031.1 GCA_022425505.1 Flavobacteriaceae bacterium
CTGGAGGATCAAGATGGAAATACCCTTTCTTACGATAACGCAAATGATCCGCAGCTTGGCTCCTCATCAACTTCAAATGCAAACGCAACAACATTGGAAGTTGGAGAAACCAAAACGTATACAGCTACCTACACAGTTTCAGAAATTGCGGCAAGTACGGGAAGTATTATCAATACTGCACTTGCTAAAGCAAAAAGCCCCGGAAGCACAACTTTTGATGTAACCGATGATAGTGATGATGGGGATGAGACAACAGATACAGATGCAGATACAGATACTGACCCCACAAATGACCCAACCGTTGTTTCGACAAGCTATGTACCAGCCCTTGAAGTGACAAAGACCTTTGTCAAAACAGTAGAAAGTGGTGATGGAAAAACAGGTGCAGGTGATGAGATTACATTTACTATTACTGTAGAAAATACAGGGAACACAACTCTCACCGGCTTATCTCTAGCAGATACATTTAAGGATGGAAATCAAAACGATTTGGTCTTTGATCATGGTGATGCGAATCCAGAGTATCAATCCTCAGATGGCGGGTCAAGTGAGGGCACATTGCTTGTTGGAGAAATCGCAACCTACACAGCTGTTTTCACAATCACACAAGCTGACGAGGAGTCCGGAAAATTGACCAACACTGTGACTGCCACAGCGAATTATCAAACATCTACAGGAACGCTTACAGTTTCTGATGTTTCTGATGACGGTGATGATACCGATGGCAATCAAACCGATGACATCACAGAAGTCTTATTTGCACCAAACCCCAAATTAAAAGTTGAAAAAACAGCAGTCGTAGACGATGGTGCTGACGATGAAATTGGAAATGGAGATCTTGTCACTTACACAATTACGATTGAAAACACAGGTAATGTCACCCTTACCAATATCAGTGCTGTTGATGTATTGTCTGATGGTGATGGCAATGTCCTTGATGCAGACTTAACATTAACAAACCCTGTCAACTCAGGGGTTACACCAGCATCTACAATCGGTACACTTAAAAGTGGAGAAACCCTAACCTATACAGCCACATATACGATTTCTCAAGCTGCTGAAGAATCTGGATTTATTTCCAACGTGGTAACCGTAACCGCGAGTAGTCCTGAAAACTCAGATGATGTAACTGCTACAAGTGATGATCCAAGTACCACGGATGTCGTAGAGGATCCGACAGTAACACAGATGAATGCCAACCCATCGATAGCTGTTCTTAAAACAGCAACGATCATTGATAATGGGGATGGTGTTACTGACTTTGGGGATATCATTCAATACACAATCACAATTGAAAACACTGGTAATGTAGACTTGTCAGAACTCACCTTAACCGATACATTGACAGACGGTGATGGTGCATCACTTACACTGACTAATGGCCCATTCTTCTCTGGCTCAAATCAAGGTTCAGCGGAAGGGGTGTTAAAAACTGGTGAAACCGCAAGTTATATTGCTTACTACACCATAACGCAGACTGCTGCAAGTACAGGATCAATTCACAATGAGGCCAATGTAAAAGCCAAAAGCCCTGGAAGTACAACCTTTGATGTGGATGAAGATTCTGATGATGGAGATACAACCGATAGCAATACAACGACAGATGTATATATCTCTCCAAACCCATCGATTGAAGCAACAAAAACATTTACCATCACTGATACCAATGCAGATGGTCAAAACGGTTCTGGAGATGTTATCAATTACACCATCACATTTGAAAATACTGGAAATGTTACGCTCACTGGTATTAACTTCACGGACACAATTACGGATGGCAATGGTCAAGCGCTGGCATTAGACACTGCAACTGGTGATACGGATGGAGATGGACTGGTGTTTGTGAGTAACTCTGATGGTTCCGCTGAATTCACATTACTAAGTGGAGAAATCGCCACGTATACCGCTAGCTTTACGATCAACACCCAAGCTTCCAATTCAGGATCTGTCAGCAATACGATACAAGTCTTTGGAACAAGTCCGCAGTCGGTCACAGTAAATGATATTTCAGATGATGGAGATGATACGGATCAAAACCTATTAGACGATCCAACAGTCACTGATATTCAAGCCAACCCAAGTATCGAAGTGACAAAAGTTGCAGATCTAGTGGATAATGCAAGTGAGGGGGATCTAATTACCTACACAATTACAGTTGAAAACACTGGAAACGTTACCGTTGGTATTGATAGCTTCTTTGACAAATTAACCGATGGATTTGGACAAGACTTACAATACACAACCAATATTTCTACGACAGATGATGTGACTGCAATCGCGCCAGGCGCAACAGTAACCTACACAGCAGACTTCCAAATCAACTACCAAGCGGCAGTTTCTGGTCGGGTAGAAAACAGGGTTACTTTCTATGCACTTCCAGTTGGAGGTACAGAAACAGTTTCTGATGTTTCAGATGATGGAATAGACGATGATGGCAATACCACTGATGATCCAACAGTAACTTTCATGTTACCGAACCCTGAAATTGAAGTCATTAAACTTCAAGAGGTAATTGATGAAGGCGATGATGTATTGGGTGTTGGGGATCTTATCAAATACAACATTAGCGTAGAGAACACAGGAAATGTTGACATCACAAACCTAAGTGTTGTCGATGTCCTAAAAGATATTAGCGAAACCACAACGATTTACGATTCCTCGGATCCAGGTAGTTATAGCACCTTCTTTGATGGACCATACTACATTGGATCTGACAACAATGCATCAAACGGCATACTCGCCATTGGAGATACAGCTAATTATCTTGCTTTCTACAGAATTCGACAAGCAGATGTTGACGCAGGGGGTATTTCAAACGCAATCACAGCTACTGGAAGCAGTGCTCATGGCGATGTTGTAGACCTATCAGATGATGGAGATACAATTAGTGGAGACACTGGTGATGATCCGACAACGCTTTCCATCACAAAGACGCCTTCAATTGAAATTACCAAGGCAGCTGAAATCACAGACAATGCAGACGAGATTATCGGTTTAGGGGACACCATTACCTATACGATTGTGGTAACCAACACAGGTAATGTTACCCTTACCGAAGCGACCATTACAGACACACTTACTGAAGCAGACGGGACAACACCACTGACACTCACAACAGCCGTAAGCCCATCAACTCCACAGACGATTGATGTTGGTGAATCTATTACCTATACAGCAACCTACGAAATTGAACAACCTGCTGCAGATAGTGGAAGTGTAATTAATGTAGCGTCTGTTGCTGCCAAGAGTCCTGGAAGCACAACTTTTGACGTAACTGATGATAGTGATGATCCAAATACAACTGTTGCTGATGACGCTACAGTTGTAAGCATTGCGCCACTTCCTGCTATAGAGATTACCAAAACTTCTTCTGTTGTTCAAAAAGATTCTGGAAACACCACAACGGATCTCTATGATGAGATTCATTATACAATAACAGTTACAAATACGGGCAACACACCATTGACTGGTGTTGTTGTCTCAGACGTGCTAACTGATCTGTCATCAAGCGCAGGTGGGTTGACAATTCCTCAACCAGAATTTGCTGGAACTGGCACTTTTGATGGAACTTTAGCAGTAGGCGCATCAGCAGTCTTCACGGCCATTTTTGTAGTGAATCAACAAGCAATTGATGCTGGTGGGGTTTCAAATATGGCGAGTGTGGTTGGGTATGATCCAAACGGATCTGCTGTAAACGATAGTATTGATGATGCAGTTGTGGATCAGATTTCACAGAACGCATTGATTGAGGTTAAAAAGTCAGCTACGGTTAGCCATGTCGCAGGAACAGATGGCGAAATAACAACAGGCGATACAATTGTATATGCCATCACAGTTGAAAATAAGGGCAATGTCACCATTGAAAATATAACTCTTACGGACACACTTACTGACGCATCAGGAAACGTACTCACCCTGACTTCTGGCGGACCATCAGAGTGGGGTACATTTAATTTGATCCCAGGTCAAATTAAAAATCTTTCAGCGACCTATTCCATAGAACAAGCAGCGGCAGATACAGGTCGTATTTCGAATACAATCACAGCAACTGGTGATAGTCCAAACGGAACTGACGATGTCAGTGATGTCAGTGATGATCCAAACAGTACAAGCTTGGCTTCAGATGACCCTACGGAGGTCTTAACGGACCGCACTCCATCGATAGAGGTTACCAAGACATCAACGATTACCCATAGTGACTCAGATGTAAGCGTAGGTGTTGGTGATACGATAAATTACACGATCACAGTAGAGAACACAGGTAACACTACTCTTACAGATGTATCG
>JAKMFI010000038.1 GCA_022425505.1 Flavobacteriaceae bacterium
TATGGAACTGCTGTTGGCGTGATCAATCCAGATGCACCTTTTAAGGTGGTGATCGAAGCGCATTCAGATGAAATTTCATGGTATGTGAACTATATCACTGAAAATGGACTCATACACGTGATCCGAAATGGGGGTTCAGACCATATGATTGCCCCTTCAAAATGGGTGAACATCCACACAAAAAAAGGAATCGTAAAAGGGGTTTTCGGTTGGCCTGCCATTCATACCCGTATGGCTGGTAAAGAGGATACGCCCAAGCTCGAAAACATCACGATTGATATCGGAGCGAAGGACAAAAAAGAAGTCGAAAAAATGGGCGTACACGTTGGATGTGTGATTACCTATCCAGATGCATTTCATGTCCTCAACAAAGATAAGTTTGTTTGCCGTGCCCTCGACAACCGCGTCGGTGGATTCATGATTGCGGAAGTTGCACGCTTACTGCATGAGAATCAAGTAAAACTTCCTTTTGGTCTCTATATCACGAATTCCGTACAGGAAGAAATTGGATTGCGTGGTGCTGAAATGATCACACAACGTATCCAGCCCAATGTGGCAATTGTAACCGACGTTTGTCATGACACCTCCACGCCGATGATTGACAAAAAGAAACAGGGTGATAATGTGATTGGAAAAGGGCCTGTGATTTCCTATGCGCCTGCCATTCAGCAAAAACTACGCGATCGAATTATCGAAACCGCAGAAAACAAAAAAATTCCGTTTCAACGTCATGCGTCATCACGCTACACAGGAACAGATACTGATGCCTTTGCCTATAGCAATGGCGGTGTGCCTTCTGCATTGATTTCTCTGCCGCTGCGTTATATGCATACAACGGTGGAAACTGTTCATAAGGACGATGTGGAAAATGTCATCCGTTTGATTTTTGAAAGTGTTCAAACGATAAAAAGCGGAGAGACCTTTAGCTATTTTGACGCTTAATCTCCTCGACTATTTCTGGGTTTAACAAAGTTGATATATCGCCCAATTGGTCATGCTCACCAGCTGCGAGTTTGCGGAGTATTCTGCGCATAATTTTTCCACTGCGTGTTTTGGGCAATCCGCTGACAACCAAAATCCGATCTGGCTTGGCAATCGGACCTATCGTTTTAGCGACCTCTTCACGGATTTCTTTTTCTATAATACTGGAGTCAACGCCCATATCCCGTACAATAACATAGGTACAAAGGGCATTTCCTTTGATATCATGTGGATAACCAACAACTGCACTTTCTACCACTTCAGGGTGCTCGTTGATGGCATTCTCAATCGGTGCCGTACCCAAATTGTGACCAGAAACAATGACCACATCGTCAACTCGTCCTGTGATGCGATAGTTCCCCTCCGCGTCTCGTAAGGCGCCATCGCCAGCGAAATAATAACCCGGATAGGCACTGAAATATACATTTTTGTATCGCTCGTGATCTCCCCAAATGGTACGGGCTATCGATGGCCAAGGATGTTTAATCGCCAAAATTCCTTCGCCCTCCCCTTCGATTTCATCGCCTTCATTGTTTAGAAGCACCACTTGAACTCCTGGCATGGGTAAGGTTGCAAAGGTTGGCTTCTGTGGCGTCACCCCAGCCAAGGAACTGATGAGTATCCCGCCAGTTTCGGTTTGCCACCAAGTATCTACGATCGGACAATTGTGCTTCCCAACATGCTCGTCGTACCAGTGCCATGCTTCGGCATTGATGGGTTCGCCTACGGAGCCCAATACTTTTAATGAGGACAAGTCATGCTTCTCAACAAGTGATGTGGGGTGTTTTTCCAGCGCACGAATGGCAGTTGGTGCTGTGTAAAAATGGGTGATCTTATGCTTGGCACAGACCTCCCAAAAGCGATCAAAAGCTGGGTAAGACGGCACACCTTCAAACATGACCGTAGTCGCTCCATTAACTAAAGGGCCATAAACAATATAAGAGTGTCCCGTTATCCAACCGATATCTGCTGTACACCAATACACATCGTTGGGCTGACACTGAAACACATTTTTAAAGGTGTATGCTGTATAAACCATATAGCCCCCACAAGTGTGTACCATCCCTTTTGGTTTGCCTGTAGAACCAGAGGTGTATAAGATAAACAACGGATCTTCGCTATCCATCACTTCAGCTGGGCAATTGTCATCGACTTTTTCCAACTCTTCATGCCACCATTTATCTATGGAATTCCATTGTACTACTTGCTGGGTACGTTGAAGCACCAAACAACAGTTGACCGTTGAACAAGAGACCAATGCCTCATCGGCGATTTCCTTTAGTGCAATGGTTTTGGCACCACGAAAGCCCCCATCTGCTGTGAGTAACATGCTACATGAAGCATCATTGATGCGTGCAGCGAGAGCCGTTGCAGAAAAGCCCGCAAAGACAACCGAGTGAATCGCCCCAATGCGCGCGCAAGCCAAAACAGCAATGGCCAACTCTGGCACCATGGGCATATAGATGCAAATGCGATCTCCCTTTTTGGCACCATTGGCCTTGAGCATATTGGCGGTTTGACAAACCCGTTTATGAAGTTCTTTATAGGTGATGTGTTGGGCCGCCTCAGCTGGGTCATTGGGTTCAAAAAGAATAGCGGTCTTGTTTGGCTGGGTTGCCAAATGACGGTCGAGACAGTTCTCGGTTATGTTGAGTTTACCTCCGACAAACCATTTGACTTCAGGATTTGAAAAGTCAAAGTCAAGGGTTTGTTTCCAAGGGGCTTTCCATTGAAATTCGCTGGCGACTTCACTCCAAAACCCGTCTGGGTTTTCTTTGGCCTGCGCTGATGCTTGTTTAAATTCAGATAAGGATTTGATCATGGTTATCGTTTAGCACCCGAATTTACACAATTCTAGGGTTTTAGAAAACTAATATTATGATGCCAATCCCAATCAGTAACACCCCAAAAAACTGATGTACTATTTTTTCATAACGCTTTAGAACGGTTGTAAAACGCGGATGGGAAATCAATAGAGCCACCAAAGAAAACCATAAGATGGTCGTCACCACAAGCAGCACTGCGATCACCACCAAAGTCAACTCGCCAACCGTTGGGTTGAGCATGGTCGAAAATAAACTCAGAAAAAAGAGCGTGGCTTTCGGGTTTAAAACATTCGTGATAAAACCAATACGCACTGCACGGAATGGAGAAATACGGCTTGAGGCAGAGACCGTTTCTTGTCCAATCTGACTCTGAAAACTCCGCAAGGATTGAATACCAATGAACATCAGATAGAAAGCTCCAAGGTATTGAATGACTGTAAAGATGAGTTCATTGTTGGCAATCAACCACGACAATCCAAAAAC
>JAKMFI010000069.1 GCA_022425505.1 Flavobacteriaceae bacterium
CCCAAAAATGAGTCTTATACCTTCCTTTTTCATTTCTTCCGCATAGCTGATGTTGGCTTCTTCATCAAAACGGGCTTGTAATTCAATTTGAACGGTTACGCGTTTGCCATTTCGAGCGGCTTGAATCAGTGAGCTGGCCACGTTAGACAGTTTGGAAAGACGGTAAATGGTAATGGAAATGCTTTTGACATTGGGGTCAATGGCTGCCTCACGAAGGAATTTAACCAAATAGGCAAACGAATGATAGGGCGTAAACATCAAGCGATCTTTGGTCGCGATTTGGGAGAATATACTTTTATGCAAATCAAAATCAACGATCGGCAGTGGGTCTTGTGGTGGGTACTTTAAATCCGATCTGCCCAAATCGGGAAACTTGATATAGTCTCTGCGGTTGTGATATCGTCCACCAGCGATGACACTATCTCGACTATCGATGTCAAGACGATCGAGCAACAGCGATAAGGTATCCTCTGCAATATCTTGATCATACACAAAGCGAACTGCTTCGCCTAGCGAACGGTCCTTAACGCTTTCTGCTACTTTTTCGACATAACTTTTGGATAAGTCATCGTCGATATCGAGTTCGGCATCACGACTAAATTTGACCATATGCGCTTCGATTGTTTTATTTTGAAACACATCAAATATTGTTGATAACTGGGTGCGTATTAGATCATCGAGCAACATCACATGGGTTTTTCCTTCTGCTGATGGCAAAACGACAAATCGCTTAAGCGAGGATGGGATTTCAATCAATGCAAATTGTGTGGGATCGAGAAAGGGGTGTTTTTCAGCATCCAGCTCCATTCGCACAGCCAAAAACGCATTGACGTCCTTAATTCTTGAAATCGATTCAATATTGTTCAACATCAAGGTGACCAGTGAAGGTTCGACTTCTTGCGAAAAATAGGTGTTGATAAATGTGCGTTGCTCTTCATTGATTTCATCTTCTTTGGCGATAAAAATATTTTCTTGCTCTAGAGCGGCGTGCAAGCCGTTTAAGGTTTCTAAACTTTCCTTTTGCAGGGCGATGGTTTTGTTTGTGATTTCTTTGAGTAGGACTTCTGCGGGGCGGTCTCCAAACACTCTGTTTTTGGCTTCCTCTAGCCGAGCAATTCGCTTGACTGTTGCATAACGCACTTTGTAAAACTCATCCAGATTATTCGAAAAAATGCCAATAAAGCGCAAGCGCTCAATCAGTGGAACATTCTCATCTTGCGCTTCTTGCAATACACGCGCATTAAAGTCCAACCAACTAATTTCCCTATTGACGAAACGATTTTGTGACATTTAACGTAGTGTTTTTGGACCAATAGAAGTGCAGTCACACTGCCGGATATCCGACCATAAAGATACGTCAAAATGAAAAATCACAGCTGTTGCTGTCGGGATATTTGCGTTTGTGTAATTTCCTATGGATTGTGCAATGTGGATGCAGGCATTGTTATGCCCAAAAGTCATGATGATATCGAGATCATCGGGAAGAGAGCGAACAAACCCTAGGATCTGTTCCCCCATAAAACCATAGAGATCCTCTTCAATTTGAATATTTTCTGTCGATAGCCCCAGTTCAGAAACCATGAGCAATGCGGTGTCAAATGCGCGTTTTGCGGGGCTGCTATACACCTGATCGATATGCAAATTGTGTTTGTTGAGTTCTTGACCGACCAAAATCGCATCTTTGACCCCTCGATCAGCAAGCGGACGTTCACGGTCTGGCAGGTTGAACTCCCAAGACGATTTGGCATGACGAACCATCACCCAAGTTTTCATGGGGAGAGGCGTGTGATTGTCCAAGCAGATGATTCCCTTTTGTACGCCAAACGGTCATGAAGTCGGTTTGCACGTCCTTGCCAAAATTCTATAGAAGAGGGCGTCACAACATAACCACCCCAATGTGTCGGTCTGGGAATCGGATGACCTTGATATTGGGTTTGTAGGGCTGCTACCTTGCTTTCAAGCGCAGTTCGGTCTTCAATTTTTGTGCTTTGATCAGAGACATGAGCACCAAGTTGACTGCCACGTGGCCGAGAATTAAAATATTGATCAGAGTCTTTGGCCGATAGCTTTGTGGCGATTCCTTGAATAATTACCTGGCGTTCCATACTCTGCCAAAAAAATGACAAGCAAACTCGGTTATCATGTGCGATCGATTGCCCTTTGGTGCTGTTGTAGTTGGTATAGAACACAAAGCCGTCATCACGTACTTCTTTTAAAAGTACAACGCGAGATGCAATTCCGCCCTCAGATAGATGCGTGCACAGCGTCATGGCATTGGTCTCTTGCTCCTTCCCATAAGATTGAACCTCAGCAAACCAGTGACCAAACAATTCGAATGGATTGGATGGAGCTTCAGACTCCAGCAACTGGCCTTTGGTGTATTGTTTTCGAAAATCAGAGAGATCCATCGTGGTGAATTTTGCTGTGAAAGTACAAAATCATTAAAACTCTAGGGTGTAACCATCGAATGCGAGTTCAACACTCTCAAAAATTTCACCAGCTTCGGACTGAAATAATGTCAAATCCTTATAACGTGACGAATAATGCCCCAATATCAAACGGCTGACATTGGCATCCTTGGCAATTTGCGCAGCTTGTTTGGCAGTAGAATGATTGGTCTTTTTGGCCAACTCCTGATTATCATCCAAAAAAGTTGCTTCGTGATACAAGACATCAACACCTTGTATTTGTTGAGTCATTTCAGGATGATATGCCGTATCGCTGCAAAACGCATATGCTTTCGAAGGGTGTGGATCGTATGTCACCTGCGCATTCGAAATGGTTTCTCCATCTACATTGACCACATCTTTACCTTGTTTTAGATTCCGCATTTGACTTTGATCGATTCGATATTTCTCTACTGCCTCAGGTTTGATTTTGCGTTCTGTTGGTGTTTCTCGAAACAAAAAACCATTGGTATATACGCGATGTTTCAATGGAATGGTGTGGACTTCCATTTCGTCCTCGGAAAACAAACAAACGGGTTCTTTTTCGCTCAGCTCATGGAAATGCAAGGGGTAATTTGTCCATGAATCTGCCAACTTAAGAAGTAGGGTTACCGCTTCTCGGATTCCGACTGGCCCATAGATATGCAAGGGTGCTTCCCGACCCAAAAGTCGAAAGGTTGATATCAATCCAGGTAGTCCATAAAAGTGGTCACCATGGAGGTGGGAAATAAAAATATGTTTGATGTGTACAAATTTGACCTTTGCTTTACGCAATAATACTTGGGTTCCTTCCCCACAATCAATCAGAAAATGATGCTTTTTGGTTGACAACAATTGTGCAGTCGGTGCTTTATCGACATGTGGGGTAGCAGAGTGACACCCAAGGATTGTGAGCTTCATCAGATCCCTAAATCACGTTCAATCTCCTCGATTTCAATTGTATCAAGGGCTTCATGCAAGGTCGGAACAATGTTCAGACCATCTGGCAAGAGTTTTAAAGCAATCGGTCCAGTTACAATAACAAAGGACTTGTTGCTCAACTCTTTATGACGACTTGCCAGTTCGATAAAATCCTTAATGTGTTTGGACAAAACGGATTTCATCGGGCTTAAATCCACAACGATATTCAGAGAAGAAAAAGATTTGTAATTGCGCTTAATCTCATCACGAAATGGACGTCCAATTACATCTGAGCCTTCATAGGTAATAATGGCGGTCTTATCGTTGACGTCAAATATCATTGTTCAATTGTACTTGCCAAAAGATAGAGAATTGCCATGCGAACAGCAACTCCATTTTCAACTTGATCGAGAATAATTGCATGTTCGGAATCCGCTAGGTCTGAGGAAATTTCAACCCCCCGATTGATCGGACCCGGGTGCATGATTAAGAGGTCATTATCAAGCTGTTCCACAAGCTGTTTGGTAATGCCGTATTGCATGGCGTACTCGCGATTTGAAGGAAAAAAACTAGTTCTCATCCGTTCGAATTGCACACGCAGTACGTTCGCAATATCTGCCCATTGTAATGCCTTTTGAAGGTTGGTTTCGACAGTTACTCCCAAAGATTCTATATGCTTGGGAATCAGTGTGAGTGGGCCACAAACCATCACCTCTGCACCGAGTTTTTTCAGAGCGAAAATATTTGACAATGCAACTCGAGAATGTAGAATATCTCCAACAATAACCACCTTTTTCCCAGCGATATCCCCCAGCTTTTCCCGGATGGAGAAACAGTCTAAAAGAGCTTGTGTTGGGTGTTCGTGTGCGCCGTCACCAGCATTGACAATACTCGCATCTACGTGTTTGGACAAAAACATAGCAGCACCAGGGTTTGGGTGACGCATCACAACCATATCGACCTTCATGGATAGAATATTGTTGACCGTGTCAATGAGAGACTCCCCTTTTTTGACGGATGAGTTAGAAGCAGAGAAATTAATAATGTCTGCTGAGAGTCGTTTTTGGGCTAGTTCAAAGGACAATTTGGTTCGTGTGCTATTTTCAAAAAACAAATTGGCGATGGTAACGTCACGAAGTGATGGTACTTTTTTAATCGGACGATTGATGACTTCTTTAAAGTGGGAGGCTGTTTCAAAAATGAGCTCAATATCGGAAGTGGTTAGATATTTGATCCCCAATAAGTGTGAAACGCTCAGTTTACTCATTTGATTTATTTATGATGTAGACAGCGTCCTCTCCGTGTTCTTCTTCCCAATGCACCAATACCTTTTCGTCAGCAATTGCATCAACCTGTCGGCCCAAATAGTCGGGCTGTATCGGTAAATGCCGAGAAAACCGACGGTCAATCATCGTGAGCAGCTCAATCTCTTCAGGACGACCGTATGAATCGATGGCGGTCAGGGCAGCGCGAACACTGCGACCTGTGTAGAGCACATCGTCGATGAGGACTACTTTTTTGTTTTCAACAGAAACATCCATCAAGTTTTTGTTTGCAGACAACACCTTCTCTGTTCGTCTAAAGTCATCTCTGAAAAAAGTGATGTCGAGAAAGCCATTTGCAATATCATGTAGATGGTCCTCTTGCTCTAGAATCGAGAGGAGACGTTTTGCCAAAATCGTACCTCGAGGTTGAACCCCGATAAGGACAGAATTGGAAAAATCTTGATGGGTTTCGCGTAACTGACAAGCTAGGCGATTGAGGATGATTTGAATTTCTTTTGTATCGAGGAGAAGTCGATTACTCATCCAGTGTTATTTGAGCAAAATTAGGAAATTAAAATGAATTAAATCGATTTTGAACAGGGAATACAAATTGGTGTGTAACCATTTTTATCTTAGAAGGTTAAATCATTGATCTAAGCCCTTTCCAATATCCTTTAAAAAATTAATTATAAATTTAAGGGTTAAAAAAACAAATCTTATGGTTAGACCTGCTCTATTTATTTTACTAGTAAATACAGTTATTTCTTGTAATAACCCCAAATCCCAGCCAAAAGCAATGGTTATTGTACATGGCGGTGCTGGATATATCACAACCGATTTAATGATCCCTGGCGAAGAAGAGGGGGTTCGGGATGCAATCGAAAAATCACTCCAAAAAAGCCAACAGCATTTGGCGAATGGAGGCACCAGCGTTGAAGCGGTGCGAATTGCAATCAATATCTTGGAAGACTCCCACTATTTTAATGCAGGAAAAGGGTCTGTGTTTACTTCTTCTGGAACCAATGAATTGGACGCCTCGATCATGAATGGACAAAATGGGCAAGCCGGAGCAGTCGCTGGACTTACAAATATCAAAAATCCGATCGACGCTGCGATTGCTGTTATGGAGCGTTCTCCCCATGTATTTCTGATTGGAAAAGGAGCCGAGGAATTTGCAGTGACCCATGGCATGGATACTGTACCGCAAAGTTATTTCTATAACAAACATCGATACCAAGAACATATTGAGGGATTGAGCGAAGACAGGTCAAAGTTTGGTACTGTTGGTGCTGTAGCGGTTGACCACAATGGGAATATAGCTGCTGGAACTTCCACTGGCGGAATGAATAATAAGCGTTTTGGACGTGTGGGCGATGTTCCAGTGATCGGAGCAGGAACCTATGCGGAAAACGGCATTGGGGGCTTGTCTGCAACTGGTCATGGGGAGTATTTTATACGGAATGTTGCCACCTATGATATTGCTGCACAGGTCAAATACGGCAATGAAACCCTAGACGAAGCGGGTTACAACACATTGATGAAGAAACTGAAAAGTCAAGGTGGTAACGGAGGTGTCATTGGGCTTGATAGCCAAGGCGGTGTGGTCATCCATTTTAATACGGTAGCCATGCCTCGTGGCTATATTAACAGCAAAGGGGAAACCGTTGTATTAATTGACGTGGACTAACCACTACACACCTACTTCCTCAATAAATTTTGAAGACAGGCGCTTATACAAGCCGTCGTTGAGTCGTTCTCGAATGGTTGAAAATGCCTCGAGCGTTTCATCGATATCTTCCATCGTATGTGAAGCAGTCGGGATCAATCGCAATAAAATCAATCCTTTAGGAATCACTGGGTAAACAACGATTGAGCAGAAAATTCCAAAGTTTTCTCTCAAATCTTTGACCAAAACCATGGCTTCAGGTACACTTCCTTTTAGGTAAACTGGGGTAACGCAACTTTGCGTAGATCCCAAATCAAAACCACGCTCACGAAGACCCGCTTGTAGTGCATCTACATTTTTCCAAAGGTTTGCTTTAAGTTCAGGCATAGAACGCAGCATATCCAATCGCTTTAAAGCACCTTTGACAAGCACCATTTGGAGTGATTTTGCAAACATCTGTGAACGCATATTGTATTTGAGGTAATCAATAATGTCCTTATCTGCTGCGATAAATGCCCCTGTACTTGCCATTGACTTGGCAAATGTGGCAAAATAAACATCAATATCGTCTTGGATACTTTGTTCCTCTCCTGCGCCAGCACCAGTAGCTCCAAGCGTACCAAACCCATGTGCATCATCGACAAGCAAGCGAAAATTAAATTTTTCTTTTAAGGCAACGATTTCACGCAAACGACCTTGCTCTCCACGCATTCCAAAAACCCCCTCAGAAATGACAAGAATACCACCGCCAGTTTCTGCAACGACTTTGGTCGCACGAATCAAGTTTTTCTCTAAGCTTTCAATGTTATTGTGCTGAAAAGTAAATCGCTTTCCCAAGTGAAGTCTCACTCCATCTACAATGCAAGCATGCGCATCGACATCATAGACAATGACATCATTTTTGGATACAAGGGAATCGATTGTTGAAAGTATGCCCTGATACCCAAAGTTGAGAAGATATGCAGCTTCTTTATTGACAAAAGCGGCTAATTCTTCTTGTAACTGCTCGTGTGCACTGGTATGTCCTGACATGAGTCGAGCACCCATGGGATACGCAGATCCATAATCTTCTGCTGCCTCGGCATCAACTTTCCTGACCTCAGAATGGTTGGCCAATCCGAGATAGTCGTTAACACTCCAAGTAATGACTTCTTTGCCTTGAAAATACATGCGATTTCCGATAGGCCCTTCTAGTTTAGGGAACGCAAAATACCCCTCTGCGAGAGAAGCCCACTTCCCAAGGGGACCTCTGTTTGTGCGCATCCTCTCAAAAATATCATTCTTCATTGTTTTTTCTTTTTATTCAAATGGTAGTTAAACTATTTGATGTATTCAGTTGCCTTTTCATCTTGCAAGTGATTTGCATCGAAAAACCCTTGCTCTTTCATCCATTGATCACTGTAAATCTTACTCATATAACGAGATCCATGATCGCAAAAGATTACGACCACTACACTGTCTTTATCAAAAAATTGGTTTTGTTGATTTAACTGCCGAATGGCCTGAAGTGCCGCACCAGATGTGTATCCAACAAAAAGTCCTTCTTTCTTTGTAATTTCTCTAGCAGAATGAGCACTTTCCTCATCAGTTACCTTTTCAAAATGATCAATATACTCGAAATGGGTCGTCGAAGGAATCAGGTTTTTACCCAGCCCTTCAATTCGATAAGGGTATATTTCGTTTTCATCAAACTCAGAGGTTTCATGAAACTTCTTCAAAACCGATCCATAGGCGTCAACTCCAATGATTTTAATCTTCTCATTTTTGGACTTTAAATATCGCCCGATACCTGAAATCGTACCTCCTGTCCCACTTGCTGCAACCAAATGAGTTACCTGACCTGAGGTTTGTTTCCATATTTCAGGGCCAGTTGTTAGGAAATGTGCTTCCGTATTTAATTCGTTAAAATACTGATTGATGTAAACAGAACCTTTTATCTCGTTGTGCAATCGTTTTGCAACTTGGTAATAGGAACGTGGATCATCAGCTTTTACATGACCAGGGCATACATAGACGGTAGCTCCCATGGCGCGAAGCATATCAATTTTATCGGGTGATGATTTTGAGGAAACTGCCAAAACACATTGATATCCCTTGATGATACTGGCCATGGCAATACTAAAACCTGTATTTCCTGAGGTCGTCTCAATAACGGTATCTCCAGTGTTGAGAATGCCTTTTCGCTCTGCTTCTTCAATGATATACAGTGCGATACGGTCCTTATTGGAGTGGCCTGGATTGGTAAACTCAGCCTTCGCATAATAGCTGCCTTGAAAACCTTTTACAGTTTCATTTAGCTTGATAAGTGGGGTATTACCAACCAGATCCAGTACACTTTCATGTGCCTCAATTGTTTTTTTAGTCATAAATAACAAGCCAATGGCTTATTGATTGGCCTCAAATTTACAGAAATTTAATGGTTTTAGGAAAAAACAGATTTGATAAAAACGATTGTTTAAAGAAGGTAAAACAAAATTTAAACAAACAGATGTGGAAGAGATGTTCGTTATGTATTGAGTTTGTTTATCTTTGTAAAAAAAATTCAATGTTCACATCTGAACTCTATCAAAAACTCAAAGATCGCCTGGCTGCGTTAAGGAGGTCTCTTTGACGTGGACTCGCTAACTATCGACGTTCAAAACAAAGAGGAAAAAACCTTAGCTCCTGATTTTTGGGATGACACCTCAGCTGCTGAAGCTTATATTCGAGCACTTCAACCCAAAAAACAATGGCTGTCAGATATCAATCAGTTAACCTCCAAAATAGATGATCTCTCTGTGCTAATTGAATTCTCAAAGAGTGGTGATAATGTGACTGAAGAGCTTAACGCCCTGTTCGCTGAGGCAACAAGCTTTATTGAGGAACTCGAGTTTAAAAATATGCTTTCAGAAGAAGGGGATTCGTTTTCTGCTGTACTGCAAATCACTGCGGGAGCAGGTGGAACAGAAAGCTGTGATTGGGCTTCAATGCTGATGAGAATGTATATGATGTGGGCAGAAAAGAAAGGGTATAAGGTTCGGGAGCTCAATATGCAAGAAGGCGATGTAGCTGGCATCAAAACCGTTACGCTTGAATGCAAAGGAGATTATGCATTTGGTTGGCTTAAGGGAGAAAATGGTGTCCACCGATTGGTGAGGATTTCGCCATTTGATAGCAATGCAAAACGACACACCAGCTTTGCATCTGTTTATGTTTACCCGCTTGTGGATGATACGATACAAATTGACATCAACCCTGCTGATATTCAAATCACAACTGCACGATCCAGTGGTGCAGGAGGACAACACGTAAATAAGGTTGAAACCAAAGTTCAGCTAACCCATAAACCAACTGGGATTCAAATTAGTTGTTCGGAAACAAGATCCCAACATGAAAATAGAGAAAGAGCCTTGCAAATGTTGCGCTCCCAACTCTATGAGATTGAACTTCAAAACAAAAGAAAAACGAGAGATGCGATCGAAGCTAATAAAATGAAAATCGAATGGGGCTCACAAATTCGAAATTATGTGATGCAACCTTATAAAATGATAAAAGACGTGAGAAGCGGACACGAATCAAGTGATGTCGGCTCAGTCTTAGATGGAGGGCTTGACTCTTTTCTCAAATCTTATTTGATGATCAATCAAGAATCTAAATCTAATGAACTATAATGATGAATACAATTGTTTTTGACCTCGGCGGCGTTCTAATTGACTGGAACACTGAATATGTTTTTCTCAAAGAATTTCGCGGTGATCGTGAAAAAATGAATTGGTTTTTTGAGAATATCTGCACCTCAGCATGGAATGAACAACAAGATGCTGGTAATAGCTTGGATCAAGCAACCCTAGAAAGAATTGCGCTCTTTCCAGAGCATGAGCGTCTTATTCGAATGTATTATGGTGAATGGGAACAGATGCTCGGCTATGAACTTACTGGAACAGTCGAAATTTTAAAAAAATTACATCAATCCCTTGACTATACAATTTACGCATTGACCAACTGGAGCGGAGAAACCTTCCCTGTTGCGCTACAAAAATTTTCCTTTTTGTCATGGTTTGAGGGTATTGTTGTCTCAGGCGATGAGAAACTCGTGAAGCCAGACCCTGCAATCTATAAATTATTGTTAGAGCGATATGGTTTAGATGAAACAACTTGTGTTTTTATCGACGATCGAGCTGACAATGTTCAGGCGGCTGTTAATTTGGGGTTTAAAGGAATTCAATTTTCAAACGACCGCCAACTTCGAAAAGAACTACTAGAACTAAACATCAAAATATAATGATAAGAAATACAGCTTTACTTTTTATTCTTTCTCTATTTACCCTCACAAGCTTTGGCCAAGCTCGTCAAATTGTTTTGAGCGGAACCATAACCGATGCCGAGAAAAGTGAACCACTTCCCTATGCCACTGTATCGGTTTATAATCGCAATGGGGATTTAGCAAATGGAGGAATCGCTGATGAAAATGGAATTTTCAAACTCAATGTATCTCCAAATGACTATTCATTAAACTTTGAGTATATCGGATTTGAAAGTATAACAACAGATGTAAAGCGATATACAAACAGCACCAACATCGGAACCATTCAGCTCGTTTCATCTGTTGAGTCACTAGAAGGTGTCGATGTGGTCGGACAAAGTGCAGATGTCGAAATTCGTTTGGATAAGCGTGTATACAATGTTGCCAAAAACAACCTCATTCGAGGGGGAACAGTATCTGATGTGTTGGAAAATGTACCCTCTGTTTCAGTTGATATTGATGGGAATATCGAACTTCGAGGAAACAACAACGTACGAATTCTAGTTGATGGCAAACCATCGGGGCTAATCGGGCTTGGTGGCATTGACGCATTGACAAGACTACCTGCAGAATCAATCGAGAAAGTTGAAGTAATCACCTCACCTTCTGCTCGTTACCAGGCCGAAGGCACAACAGGGATTATCAATATCATTTTGGCCAAACGATTCTTAAAAGGGCTCAATGGGGTGTTTAATCTTTCGGCAGGGAGAAACGACACCTATAGCGGATCTGCGAATTTAAATTATCGAAAAGGGAAGTTTAACTTCTTTACCAATTCGGGATATAGTGACCGCACAAATAAGGGGCGGGCTGTGCAAGATAATGTATATACAAACCCCCTTGAATCGGTAGAACGTTATGTTGAAGAGCGTCTATTCAACCGCAGAAGACAAGGGTTTAATGTCAATGTTGGATTGGATTATCAAATGACTGAAAAGTCTTCACTAACCATGAGCTACCTCACGAATGAACGAGATGGGGATGATAGGACAGTAAATGAGCAATCACAGTATCAAATAAACGGAGTTTTAGTTACAAATCGTTATGAAGATGAAATTGACCATGAGGATAGCAATCAGTTTAGTGTAGATTTTGAGCATAAATTCAACAAACAAGGACACAAATTGACCGCAACTTTACAAACAGAAAAAAATGACGAAACAGAAACTTCTGATATCAATTCATTTTTCGAAAATGGCCAACCCTCAGACGATAGTGAAATCAATACCACGGTAGAAAGTCAAGAGCGAAATCTGGCACAAATCGATTATGTATATCCAATCAATAAAAATACGCAATTTGAAGCGGGGTACCGAGGAACAGACAACAAAAGAATAATCGATTTTGAGGTTGAGATTATTGATGAAAATAACATCGCAACGAACGATGAAAACCTTTCGAATGTTCTCGATTTTGAACAAGAAGTCCATGCGCTGTATACCCAGTACGGAAAAAAATTCAATGCTTTCTCATTCCTTGCTGGCTTGCGCTTCGAAAATACCAGAATATTTGTTGAACAACTCGACTCTAGCTCTCCTCTCAACAATGACAGCCATAATGATTACTTCCCTACCCTCAACCTAGGTTATGAAATCAGCCCTACAGCAAGCATCACCTTGGGATATAATCGAAGAATCTCTCGACCAAGCGCTAGGACGCTAAACCCTTTTCAATCGAGATCGAGTAAAACAAGTTATTTTCAAGGAAATCCAAAACTCGATCCGAGTTACTCTAACGGAATTGATATTGGCTATTTAAAGCAGTTTAAAAAAGTTACGTTAAACACTTCTGTCTACTATCGCAAGTCAACGGATGCTGTTAGCCGAGTTGCTGTTGTAACCGATGAAACCGTTTTTGTTAACGATATCGAAACTCCTGTTATACGCCGTCTACCAATTAATTTGGGTACAGTAGAACAATTTGGCGTTGAGTTTAACACCTCTTTGCGCTTGATAAGGGGGATGCGTACAAATGCAAGTGTTAATTTTTACAGACGAATTGAGGAAGGAAATTATCAAGGCATATCTTATGATACAGACAACGCAAGCTGGTCAGGAAATTTAAGTAACTCTTATCGCTTACCATTCGATATTCAGTCTCAATTCTCTGTGCGATATCGAGGTCCAAGCGAATCCTCATTTGGCAAAAGCAAAGGGTTTTTATACACAGATCTCGCTTTGAGTAAAGACATTTTGAATGACAATGCGACAATTAATTTTCGATTTAGCGATTTGTTTAATACAGGAAAGTACGATTACCAAACGACAACACCAGTTGCAGTTACAGATGGGGTTTATCAAAGGCGTGAACCCACATATACCCTAACCTTTACATACCGATTTAGACAAGAGAAAAACAGACAACGTGGCCGCAGGGGATCAAACGGACAGGGAGACTTTGAAGAATTTGAATTATAAAGCTATTCTGATTGTTTCGCTTTTTTTCTTTCTTTAAACCACTCAATTAGGTTGCCACTCAACCAGTAGGGAATCACAAAGCCAATGAGGAAAATCATAAGCCAGAATCCCGTGATGAGTATGGTTAGAAAAAGAATAAATCCAAGATATTGTTCAAACGTAAACATAGATGTCTATTGATGTTGCAAATTTATTTAGAAAGTTTGATGTACACAATAAAGGTTGATAAAATCCGCATTTGATTTTTCTTACCTTTGCACAAATATTTATTTCCATGTCATTCCGAGCCGAAAAAGACACCTTAGGAGTTGTAAATGTACCCGCAGATAAGTATTGGGGTGCCCAGACCGAACGTTCAAGAAACAACTTCAAAATTGGTGATCCTGGGTCGATGCCGATTGAATTGATTTATGGTTTTGCCATTCTTAAAAAAGCAGCTGCCTATACCAATGCTGAGCTCGGTGAATTGGAAAAAAGTAAACGAGACCTCATTGCCCAGGTCTGCGATGAAATCTTGGAAGGTAAGCATGACGATCAGTTTCCTCTCGTGATTTGGCAAACGGGTTCTGGAACGCAGTCTAATATGAATGTCAATGAAGTCATAGCCAATCGTGGTCATGTATTGGCGGGTCAGGTTTTGGGTGAAGGTGAGAAAACACTGCACCCCAATGATGATGTAAACAAGTCGCAATCTTCAAACGACACCTTCCCAACTGGAATGCATATTGCAGCGTATAAATGTATCGTTGAAAACACACTGCCTGCACTGCATGAGTTCAAAAAAACGCTTGCTGAAAAGTCGAAAGCATTTACAGATGTGATTAAAATTGGGCGAACGCATATGATGGACGCTACCCCATTGAGCTTGGGACAGGAATTTTCTGGTTATGTAGCACAAATTGAATATGGGATCAAAGCCATTGAAAACAGTTTACCGCATCTCGCCGAGTTGGCATTGGGTGGTACGGCAGTTGGAACAGGGATCAATACCCCTGATGGCTATGCAGAGCGTGTAGCCGCCTATATTGCAGAGTTTACCGGGCATCCGTTTGTCACAGCGCCCAACAAGTTTGAGGCGCTAGCAAGCCGTGATGCTATTGTAGAAACGCATGGTGCTTTACGTCAAGTCGCCGTGTCACTTCATAAAATCACGCATGATATTCGAGTCATGTCAAGTGGTCCACGATCAGGGATTGGAGAGTTGTCGATCCCTGCAAATGAGCCAGGGAGCTCGATCATGCCAGGAAAGGTCAACCCGACACAGTGTGAAGCTCTAACCATGGTTTGTGCCCAAGTCATCGGAAACGACGTATCTATTGCATTTGGAGGAGCGCAAGGCCACTTTGAACTCAATGTGTTTAAACCCCTTATGGCCAACAATCTTCTTCAGTCAGCTCGCTTACTTGCCGATGCAGTCACAAGCTTTGACATACATTGTGCTCAGGGCATCGAACCCAATACGAATGTCATTCAAAAACTTGTTGACAACTCCCTGATGTTGGTGACCGCACTCAATACAAAAATCGGATATTACAAAGCCGCTGAAATCGCTCAAAAGGCACATGAGGAAAACACAACACTACGCGATGCTGCCATAGCGACTGGATATGTAACAGGAGAAGAATTTGATCAATGGGTTCGTCCCGAAGACATGATCGGGCGTTAGACCCTCCCTTTTAGCGCATTAAAAGCCCAGCCGACAGCAATAAAGCCCGTTCCTGTCAAGCTAAATCCAAAAGAATATTCTGGGTACTTAAACGCACCCAACAAGATAATACCGATGCCTATCACTATAAGAATGAGTGAGGCAATTCCGAAAATCACATTTTTATTAAACTTCATGAAAAGTCGATTGTTTGAAGGGTTTGGTTTCGAAGAATTTTTCCATTAGTACGCAAGAAATGCGAAAGTACAAAATAATCCTTTGGCTTCTCATACCTACTAAGTGTATCGAGTTTTGAAATTATCTTTTTGATCTGATTTGGCACTTGTCCTTCAAACACGATAGACAAAGACTGTCCCAATTGTTTATCTGGTTTTCCAAATACAAAAAACGGTACTGAAATAAGGGGTGAAAGCGCTTTCTCAATCTGTTCAGGATGCAGTTTGATCCCACCAGAATTGATCACATGATCGCTCCTTCCTTTCCACATAAACTGGGTGGAAGATATCAAATCTACACAGTCTCTCGTTACAAGTTTTTCGATGCCAATATGGGGCGCATGAACGACCAAAGCATCTCCTAGCATGGAAAATGTCACATCTCCGACCGCCGTGTACTGCTTTTCCCCTTTACTCAGGTTTTGAAGGGCAACATGACTATAGGTTTCTGTCATTCCATAGGTGGAGAAAACACGACTGGTATGCCCCTTTACCGCAGCTCTCAGGGAATCATCGACTGGAGCTCCTCCAACAATGATTTGCTTAAATTGGTCAATATGGTCCAGAGAATTGTGCAACTGGTGTGGTGTCATTGCCGTGAAGTCGTAGGTCTTGGAAACCCCAAGCGTTGCGGTTGGTTCGATAATATCGATCCATAATCCAGCCAATAAAGCCCGAATGAGCATCATTTTCCCCGCGATATGCCAAACTGGCAAACACATAAGGGCCTGCTGTTTCGGTTGCAGATTGAATGCTTTTATTGTCGTCATCGCCGAAGCAGATAACATGGTTTTCGGAGCGAGAATTTGAGTGGGTTTACCAGTAGAACCGCTCGTTTGGAGCACAAGATCATGCTCTTCGGAATACCAATCCAAAATAAATCGACCCAATTCGCTTAGGTGTTCCTGCTTTGAGTCACTGAGCTCATATGCATGCAACAGCAGACGGTCACGGTCATAGGATACCCCATTAAGACGAAAATCAAAATGCATTAGGAGGAATTTGAAACAGAACCCGTCAATTTTGATTTCCATGAACTCCACTTGTATTTTTTGGTGAGGATAAATCCAACCAATGAATATATAATCACAGGAAGAATAATATATTCTGCTAGTACAGGGTCTGAAACATCTTTGTAAAGTGAGTTTGTTTGAAAAGCAGTCCAATCAGAAGTCACCAACAAAGCGATGACTAAATTATTGGCAGCGTGGAAACCGATAGATAGTTCGAGTCCTTCATCCATCAAGGTGATTATTCCTAAAAATAGTCCTGTGATGATATATATTGAAATCAAGCCATACCCCAATTTGGCTACTTCTGGGTTCAAGGAGTGAAGAAGTCCAAAAGAAATAGAGGTGATCAATAATGGAGCCAATCGATTTTTGAAAGCTGCACCAAGCCCCTGAAACAAATAACCCCTCATCAACAATTCTTCAGCAGTGGTCTGTAAAGGAATCATCAATACAGCAATTAGCACAAGTCCAAAAAATCGTTCAGGATCATAGTTCCAAACGTAATCGTCAGGGGATAGTGCTAAATCGATAGCTAAGGATAAGACCGCTAAAGCAGTCACTAATAAAAACGAAAAAGCGACACGACTCCAGTCAAACGAGGAGCGACTCGTCACAAGGAATTTGAGTGGTTGATCGTGCAAAAAACGAGAAATCATGAGAATCCCAAAAAAAGCAAATGCAAAGGGCAAAAGCATGTAAAATAGAGTTGTGTTTGGTTCGAGAACAGAAAGCATTTCTGTTTCTGACATTCCAGCTAGCTTTCCAGCACCTGCTTCTGCCATTAAGGCAATCCCAAATGGCATAGAAGCCATAAAATAAATCAACATGATTAGAAAAATACCAACGATATAACGCCACGCATCTGATTTTCCTTTATATGCATTTTCTATAAACATGTTTTCAACGTAAAGTCCGAAAGTTTATTGGGATCAAACCCCATATTTTGACCTCTAAGATACAAAGGTGTATCGATATTGTTTGTAAATAATCCACCCGTTCCAAGCCCTTGTGGTCGATTAATTTGTTTTGTGCTCACCCATTGCGCAATTGCATTGAGTCCAATATTGCTTTCAAGCGCACTTGTTGCCCACCAGTCAACAGCATGCTTTTTGGCAATTGATACCCACTGATCAGCACCTTGCCACCCACCTACCAAACTCGGCTTGATGATGATGTATTGTGGTTTTATCTCTTGGATCAAATCCACTTTCTCCTGTTTAGAGTTGATACCGATCAATTCCTCATCCAATGCGATTGGAATGGGCGAAGTTTTGCATAAAGTGACCATTTCTTTCCACTGACCAGGAGCAATGGGCTGCTCGATGGAGTGAATATTATACTCTGATAGTTTCCTCAATTTTTGCATGGCATCTTCAGATTGAAAAGCACCATTTGCGTCCAAGCGAAGCGTAAGATCAGAACTGTGAAATCGTTTTCTAATATGAGCTAAGAACTTACATTCTGATTCGAAATCAATTGCACCAACTTTGATTTTGATACATGTAAATCCTAGGTTAATTTTTTGCTCGAGTTGAGTCATCATGGCCTCAACATCGCCCATCCAGATCAATCCATTAATTGGAATCATTTGTTGATGATGAATAAACTGCGTATCGAAATGCAATAAAGGGTGATGTGAGTCTAATCCTGAAAAAGCCATTTCAATTGCAAACTGTACAGCAGGTGCTTTTGTATAGCGCTGGAGAAGAAACTCCTTTCCCTTTTTGAGATATTGCGGGATTTCCTCCAATATGTTTTGGACATCTTGTGGAGACTCTGGGCTAAGCCCTTCAATGATGCTACACTCGCCGATACCATATTGATCGCCTTTGGAGATTTGAATCAACCAACTGTCTTTGTAACGCAAAACCCCTCTTGAAGTTCCACCAGGAGTTTTGAATTGAAGTTGGTGTCTAATCCATGAAAATTCCATACTCAAAAGAAAATTAACAACAAACTAAACGAAATGGCATAAAAGAAAGTCAGCAAAGCAATTTTTTTGAGTTCCGGGTCGAGGTTTTTCTCGTTTTGTTTTTGAAACACAACCTTGAGATGGAGCGATATCGGAATGATCATTATCACCGACATCACAACAAAGGCAATGGCATGGTAGATCAAGCCGTAAACAACCGTTAAAATAACGGGGATACCAACCAGTGCCAGTTGATAAAAGGCCGCCTTTTCAGCACCCAAACGAACAGCAATCGTAGTTTTCCCATATTTCTTGTCGTTCACTCGGTCGCGCATATTGTTGAGGTTTAATACTCCCACAGAAAATAACCCGATCGAGATCGCTGGGAAAATCAACGAGAGATCCAATTCGAATGTATATAAATAATGGCTGCCCAAAACACTGACACACCCAAAAAACAGAAAGACAAATAAATCTCCCAAACCCTTATAACCATATGCATTAGAACCAACTGTGTATCGAATAGCAGCCACTATAGCAAAAAAGCCCAATCCGAGAAAAGTCAAAGCAGTTTTACTCAACCCAAAAGCACTATAAACCAGTAAAATCGTCAAGAGGACAGCAACACCAGAAATGACAAAAATTGCTTGGCGGAGTTGCGCTCTAGAAGTCAGTTCAGATTGAAGGATTCTTTTTGGACCAAGTCTTTCATCATTATCAGTTCCTTTGATACCATCACCATAATCATTGGCAAAATTGGAAAGCAATTGATAGCAAACCGTAGTGAAAATTGCGAGTGTAAATACGCTAACATTAAACTCATTTTTTAAAAAAGCTGCCGCAGACCCAACTAATATTCCAGAGATGGAAAGCGGAATAGTTCTCAATCGAGCTGCTCTGATCCAAGTCGTAAAAGTCACCCTATTCAAAAATTTGATTGTTCACTAAGGGAATTTAGGGTATTTGTTGAAATCAGGCCGTCGTTTTTCCAAAAAAGCATTTTTACCTTCTTGCGCTTCTTCCGTTAAATAGTACAATAGCGTTGCGTCCCCAGCGAGTTGCATCAAACCGTGCTGCCCGTCTAATTCCGCATTCAAACTGCGTTTGATCATGCGAAGTGCCAAAGGACTTCGTTGTTGCATGAGCTCACACCATTCCAATGTAGCAGATTCCAAATCTTCCAGGGAAACAACGCGGTTCACCAGACCCATATCTAATGCCTCTTGCGCGTTATACTGCTTGCATAAAAACCAAATTTCTCGTGCTTTCTTTTGCCCGACATGGCGTGCCAAATAGGACGATCCAAACCCTCCATCGAAGCTACCTACTTTTGGACCAGTCTGTCCAAAAATGGCATTTTCACTCGCAATGGTCAGATCACAAACGACATGTAAAACATGGCCACCACCAATGGCATACCCATTGACCATGGCGATTACCGGCTTAGGCAACTCCCGAATTCTTTTGTGTAAATCAAGTACATTCAATCGAGGTACTCCATCATCTCCGATATATCCGCCGATTCCCTTAACATTTTGATCCCCACCACTGCAAAAAGCTTTATCACCAGTGCCTGTAAAAAGAACGATGTCGATATCATCACGCTCTCTGCAAATTTCGATGGCTTCAAGCATTTGCGTATTGGTCTCGGGGCGAAATGCATTATAAACCTCTGGACGATTAATCGTAATCTTAGCAACCCCGTTGTAGATTTCAAACAAGATATCGGAGTAGGTTTCTATGGGCTTCCAAACTGGTTTCATATTCAATTTTTTACAAAATTAAGACTTAATCTGAATGTTCACTTAAAAACTTAAAATAGGATTGTAAAACAAGGTCATTGGTAGTTGAAGGCGTTCTAATTTCCAATATTTTTCCATGTGTAGATTTTGAAAAAAATCGAACCAAAGCCAACCGCAAACCAATGCTAGTTCGTACACTTTGATAGGACAAGCCATACTGTTTTGCCATGTGTTTTGCAGTTCGCTTATGCTTAGTTTCAAAATAAGTTTCAAAGCCAGGCGTTTCTTTGGCATTTGGTAATATCCTAAAAATACCTCCTCCGCCATTATTGACGATAATCAACCTGAAATTGGCTGGAATATATTGGTTCCAGAGGGCATTTGCATCGTAAAAGAAACTCAAATCGCCTGTGATTGTCAAAGTTGGTCTGTCACTACCTACAGCTGCGCCGACCGCTGTCGAAATACTTCCCTCAATTCCACTTGTCCCTCGATTACAAAAGGATTGAGAATCTGTTGGTACAGGAAATAACTGTGCATATCGAATCGGGGAACTGTTTGCCCACTGAATCAAATAATTTTTAGGAATTGCACGTATAATTTTATCAAAAACCAATAGATCACTGAATGGCGTGTTTGCAAGAAAACTTTTGTGTGCGATCTCTCGTTCTCGTGACAACTGAATCCACTGATCTTGATAATTCGCTTTTGGATCAGATGAAGGAGTCAGGTCAACAAAAAAAGAATTTGGATCAATCTGAAGGTGTTGAACGCCCAAATAATAGGTGTCAAGCGGTCGATCAGTTCCGACATGATCGTGTGAGACTCCTTTGTATGATCGCATCAACGATTTTATCTTTTTCGAAACCACCATACCCCCCATTGTGATAAGAAGGTCTGGTGCGAGTGATTGAAAAATCTCTTGACTATTTTTTTGTTTCTCTATCGGTAAAATCACCCGATCGATATGGGCAATAAAGTTGTGGTGATGAAGATTGGAGGTGATTTCATGTAGGACGACAACCCTTGGGTCATGCGCTAAAACCGAAATGCTCTTTGCATCTAAAGCATCTGGTGAAAGCGTTCCCACCAAAACAAGTATACGTTTGGATTCATTCCACTTTGATTGAACGGATTTGAGATTTTTTGGTTGAGGGTTTTTTGGCTGTTTCACTTGCTCGACTACGAAGTCGTTTTGATCATGAAACTCGTAAAGGGGTTCTTCCAAAGGAACATTAACGTGTACTGGGCCTTGTTGAGAAAGCATCTCAGAAAGCACCTTTTGAAGATCTTTCGTGTTGCTCTTTTCGATTGCTTTTTGTTGACTCTCCACCTCTTGCGGAGATGATTGCACATTAATCAATTGCTGCGTATTGCTCTCAATAATTGCAGCTCGATTATGTGTGATGTCTTGTAAAAGCAAAGTTTCTGAAATGAGGTGTTTTGAAAACACACCAGATTGCCTGATGGTTTGACCATTTCCAATATCGATTTGATAAGTCGGACGATCAGCGCTTAACACCACAAGTGGGTACCGACTGTAATAAGCTTCTGAAACAGCAGGATAGATGTTTAAAAGTGCAGACCCTGAAGTACACAGCACAGCAACTGGCTGATGAAGTTGTTGAGAAAGTCCGATTGCAAAAAACCCTGCAGAGCGCTCGTCAACAATGCTGTAAGTCGTAAACGCTGTATGAGTTGTTAACCCAACTGTAATCGGGGCATTTCTTGAACCAGGTGCAATAACGATATGCTGAACCCCATAATTGAGAAGTTGTTGAATTACCAAGCGAACAACGGGTATGTTTGAGAGGTTCATAGCAATGGCAAAGGTACAAAATGCTCTTATTGTTCACTAGCCAATATACGCCCCATTGTGTTTGCCTTTTGAAGCACCTCTTGCCATTCGCCTTGTGGATCGCTTTTTTGGGTGATTCCACCCCCGACATACACTGTCGCCATATGATCTTGAATAGACATACACCGAAGATTGACAAAAAGACTTGTTTGATCAGGTGAGACAACCCCCAAAAACCCCGAATATAACGACCGATCCAATTGCTCATGACGACCTATGTAGTCAAGTGCCATCTGTTTTGGCACTCCCCCAACGGCCGGGGTTGGGTGAAGTGCTTGAGCTGCATCAATCGGCGAAATTGACAACTCTGTCGTTATCGTTGTCCGTAAATGCTCCAAATGACCAGCACAGATGGTTTCAGCATCAGAATATTTTATGAGTTCACTAGCCGTGTATTGCTTTAACGTGTTTCCAATTTCTCGAACAACAAACTCCTGCTCTTCCTTTTCCTTATTTCCCCATTCACTTGAGCCATAAGGTCGCGTACCCGCCAAAGCCATCGTTTGCAAACGATTACCGCTCATTGTGATGAGTCGTTCAGGAGTTGCTCCCATCCACACCCCACAATCGGGGTGAAACAATAGGTAGTTGAAGGTGTTTGTGTACTGCGCTAGGATCCTTTTAAAATAAGACAATGGCGAATTTACTGCACAATTGTATTGAAGGGAGGTTGCCAGCACAACTTTTTTTAGTGGTGATTCTTGAATACTGGAAAGGGCCTTGCGAATCAGGTCGGTGTGTTCTTTATGCTTATTTTCTAAATCAAGCCAATCTATTTCTTTCGGTTTAGGCGTTACAATTTCTGAGTTGTAGTTTAGATAAAGAATCTTGTGGGAATGGATCGAAAAATACATTGAAGAGTCAAAAGGGCTAACAATAAACTTTTCATTTGATTTTTCAGAAGTCCCGATATCAAGAAAAGCTATCAGATTGCTGTGGTTTGGGTGTCGAAAGACAACAAATGGCAATTTGTTGTGAAAATGGTGTTCAATATCTTCAAAAAATGATTTCGAGGTCAAAACCGCTATTTTTTAATCGGAAGGGTAAGCGTGGTCAAGGAACATGTGGATACCAAATGATTTTGGTCGTCTGTAATTTCAATCGACCACACTTGCATGGTTTTCCCCTGATGTGTAGCCATTGCCTTGGCGTGTAGAAATCCTGATCGGACACCTCTTACATGCTTAGCAGACACATCGATTCCACGCAACATATGGTCTTTTGGAAGGCAAAATATAGCAGCCGCTGAACTTCCTACAGTCTCGGCAAGGGCAGCAGTTGCTCCACCGTGAAGCACGCCATCTGGCTGGTGAACTGCTGGACTCACAGGCATACGAGCAACCAAATAGTTTTCTCCAATTTCTGTGAATTCAATCCCAAGGGTTTGCATGAGTGTCCCATGGTTTCTGTCATTGATTTTTTTGAGAAGAGTTGATTTGTCCATCGTGATTGCTAAAATACAAAAACGCACTGCGATTAGCAGTGCGTTTTTGAATTAAGAAATTAAGATTTTAAAGAGGTTATTTGACTTCTTCGAAGTCAACATCCTCTACGTCTTCATCGTTGGTCTCTCCAGATTGTGCACCTTCATCTGCTTGTGGCTCTGCGGCAGCGCCCTGATCGGCTTGTGCTTTGTACATCTCTTCAGAAGCATTTTTCCATGCTTCATTGATGCTGTCTAGCGCAGGCGTAATCGCTTCTAGATCTTTGTCTTCATATGCTTTTTTCAAAACTTCTAAAGCGTCCTGAATCGGTTTCTTCTTGTCATCTGACAATTTATCTCCAAATTCAGTCAACTGCTTTTCAGTTTGAAAAATCATCGCATCAGCGTTGTTTAGCGTATCCACTTGCTCTTTCGCCTTTTTGTCGGTTTCTGCATTTGCTTCGGCCTCCTTCTTCATCTTTTCGATTTCTTCCTCTGTTAATCCAGAAGAAGCTTCAATGCGAATGTCTTGAGACTTGTTTGTAGCCTTATCAAGTGCGGTGACCTGAATCAAGCCATTGGCGTCAATATCAAAGGTTACCTCAATTTGAGGTGTCCCTCTCGGAGCTGGTGGTATTCCATCCAGGTGGAATCTCCCAATGGTTTTGTTATCAGCAGCCATCGGACGCTCACCTTGTAAAACATGAATTTCTACAGAGGGCTGATTGTCAGCTGCAGTTGAAAACACTTGTGATTTTTTGGTTGGAATCGTTGTGTTTGAGTCGATCAACTTGGTTAGTACACCACCCATGGTTTCAATTCCCAATGAAAGGGGAGTTACGTCGAGCAGCAATACATCTTTGACATCTCCAGTAAGTACACCTCCCTGAATCGCAGCACCAACGGCAACAACTTCGTCGGGATTTACACCTTTAGATGGTTTTTTGCCGAAGACTTTTTCAACTTCTTCTTGAATCACGGGGATTCGAGTGGAACCACCCACCAAAATAACTTCATCGATCTCATCAGTTGATAGCCCTGCATCTGAAAGTGCGTTCTTAACAGGCGTCATAGAGCGTTTAACCAATTCAGCCGACAACTGCTCAAATTTGGCTCTTGTCAGTGTTTGAACAAGGTGTTTTGGCCCAGATGCAGTTGCAGTTACATAGGGCAAATTGATTTCGGTTTGCGTTGACGATGACAATTCAATTTTCGCTTTCTCAGCAGCTTCCTTCAATCGTTGAAGAGCCATTGGATCTTCTCGTAGATCAACATCCTCGGCTGATTTAAACGCCCCAGCAAGCCAATCGATAATCACCTCATCAAAGTCATCCCCACCAAGGTGAGTATCTCCATTGGTTGATAATACCTCAAAAACACCATCTCCGAGCTCAAGTACTGAAATATCGAAGGTTCCACCACCAAGATCATAGACAGCAATTTTTCTGTCACTTCCGCTTTTGTCAAGACCATAAGCCAATGCTGCCGCTGTTGGTTCATTGATGATTCTGTGAACTTTTAAGCCAGAAATTTCTCCTGCTTCTTTCGTAGCTTGACGTTGCGCATCGTTAAAATAGGCAGGAACAGTGATCACAGCATCTGTCACTGACTGACCGAGATAGTCCTCTGCAGTTTTTTTCATTTTTTGCAAGATCATCGCAGAAAGCTCTTGCGGGGTATACAAACGACCATCGATGTCAACACGTGGCGTGTTATTATCGCCCTTTACAACAGCGTAAGGAACTCGTTTAATTTCTTTAGATGATTCGGAAAATTTGTTCCCCATAAATCGCTTTACGGAAGAAATCGTTTTGGTTGGGTTTGTCACAGCTTGGCGTTTTGCTGGATCTCCGACCTTGATTTCGCCTCCTTCAACGAATGCAATGACAGAAGGAGTTGTTCGCTTGCCTTCTGCGTTGGGAATAACAACAGGCTCGTTCCCTTCCATCACGGAAACACAAGAATTTGTTGTTCCTAAATCTATACCGATTATTTTACTCATGATTTATATTTTTTTCAACATTATTCAATGACTATGCCATGAGGGATATACTGACAGGGTGTCAGTCATCGTTTGGGTTTCAGCTATAAAATGTATTTTTGAGCAAATTTGTGCCATGTCCAAGAGCAACAAAGAATATAAACGAGTTACGACGAACAGTCTCATTGAGATGAAAGCGTCAAATGAGAAGATTTCTATGCTAACCGCATATGATTTTTCAATGGCCAGTGTCGTCGATGCTGCAAACGTTGATGTAATCCTTGTTGGAGATTCTGCCTCCAATGTTATGTCGGGCCATGAAACAACTGTACCTATTACGTTAGATCAAATGATTTATCATGCATCAGGAGTAGTTAAGGCGAGTAAGCGCGCTCTTGTCGTTGTAGACTTACCATTTGGTAGCTATCAATCCGACGCACAGGAGGCCCTTCGATCATCGATTCGGATCATGAAAGAGTCAGGTGCCCACGCTGTCAAGCTAGAAGGTGGCGAAGAAATTGAGCAATCGATTACCAACATTCTCAATGCTGGAATCCCAGTCATGGGTCATTTGGGTCTGACCCCGCAATCTATTTATAAATTTGGGACTTACTCCGTAAGAGCTAAGGAAAAAGAAGAAGCTCAAAAACTTATTTCGGATGCAAAAAAGTTGGAAGAACTTGGTTGTTTTGCGATTGTTTTAGAAAAAATCCCTTCGTTATTAGCAAAACAGGTTGCTGAATCTGTGCGTATTCCCATCATTGGAATTGGAGCAGGTTCAGATGTTGATGGGCAGGTGCTCGTCGTTCATGACCTCATTGGTTTGACCAATGCGTTTAATCCTCGTTTTTTAAGAAGGTATATGAATCTTTATGAGGATATGAAAAAAGCCATCGAAAACTATGTTTCTGATGTCAAATCCGTTGACTTTCCGAATCAAAACGAACAATATTAATTGTCTGATCTTTCTGTAATATACGAGGACAATCATATCTTGGTTGTCAACAAGGCAGCTGGACTGCTTGTGCAGGGCGATCAAACTGGCGATGAATCATTGGTCGATATTGCTAAGCGATACATCAAGGACAAGTACCAAAAGCCAGGTGATGTGTTTTTGGGTTTGGTCCATCGACTCGATCGCCCAACGACAGGAGTCATTGTGCTTGCGCGAACATCAAAGGCACTTACACGACTCAATCAGCAATTTAAGGACAGAATACCCAAAAAGGTATATCGAGCCGTTGTTTCCGGAACCCCAGAATCAAGTGCAAGACTTGAGCATTATTTGAAAAAAAACAGCTCTCAGAATAAGTCTTTTCATTACACCAAAACCGCCCCAAATACAAAACATGCGATCCTCCGCTATCGCCTTTTGGAGTCATTAAAATCATACCATGTTTTAGAGATTGAACTGGAAACAGGACGCCATCATCAAATTCGCGCACAATTGGCAGCAGTGGGACTCCACATAAAGGGAGACTTAAAATATGGGGCAAAGCGACCAAATCCAAATGGAAGTATTCATCTTCATGCCAGATCTCTACTATTTGTACATCCTACAAAGAAAGAGGAAATGAAATTTATCGCTCCCTATCCCGATGATGTGCTATGGAAGGCGTTAACGAATTAGCGAAGATGCCTTTTCGCGTATGACCTCCCCTATCGATCGATTTTTAATCTTACTTTCTAGCCAAGATAAAATATCGAGATACAGAAAAGATCGTTTTTCATATGTGTCATTTTCAAAACGTTTTAATGAGGCGTGAAGTTGGCGAAAAGCTTGCTTGAGTTCATTTGGATAAATATCGGTTAGACTTCTCATAAATCGTATCATTTCTTTCTGAACCGCTTGAAGCTCATCCATTTTAAGTAAAAACTTATAGGTTTGCTTGACTTGCGTCTCAAGCTCATAGTCAAGTCCTGCGTCATAATGAGCAACAACATTTAAAACTCTTGAAAAACACATCAAATCTTGATGAACTCGCAGTGATTTATCGGAAATGATAAACTGTAAATACTCGATGCATTTTTGAAGATTTCCTGCGCCAAAATAAATACAGGCGATTTTGTAATACAACACCATAATATGGTGCTGATCGAGCTGGTCAGCATGTTGGACAACTCCGTTTAACACATCTGGAATCAAAGGAATGGCCTCGTCAAAACTCCCTTCCAAAAAGTGAAAATTAATTTTGTTGTTATACCTACTCATAAATATATAGGGTGAGATATTGTGATTCTTAGGAAAGCTCGGCTGAGCTAAAGTTGCTTCAAATCTCTCCAATGCCATCTTGAATTTGGACATATACTTCAACAAATACAAAATTTCAAATAGGTGTTGGTGACCCCGAATAAAAAAGACTGGATGTAATTCAATCATGTTAGGCGACATAAAAAAAAGTTCAACCCATTTATTAGCAAATTTATAGGCCGACAATAAATCTTGAACCAATATGCTATACAGCAAATGGGATTTATAATACCAGAAGGACTCGGAAAATCCTGCATTGTCAAGATCAATTTCTTCGATGTGTGATTCAAAAAACGTTGTGATATCCCTGTACTCCTTATCGTTTTTCACATATCCATAATGCACATTTTTCGCATAGAGCAACAGAGCTAAGCTCGATAGCTTTGCAGTTATTTCGTTGTGTGAAGCAATTTGTGTTGATTGGGTTGCAATCTCACTGACATAATCAAAATTCGTTTTGGACAAGTACTGTGTTTGAACAGCTTTTTCAAATTCAATCGCTTGAAACTCGGTAGCCCTTTCGTCAAGCTTAATAGCTTGTGCTTTTACACGCTGGAGCATTTGCAAACTTTGCTCATACAAGCCCTTGTTATAAAGGATATAAACATAATCCAATTGTTCCCTAAGCTGTAATCTTTTATTGGTAGAAGATATCGACAAACGTAAGCTGACCAAAATTTGCTTGTACAAATGACTTTTTACATTTGACAACTGCTCTCGCTTAACGATTTTTGAATTTGTGATTTTTTGCTCATCATAAACCGACATTTTATCCAACAAATCGAAAAGAGCAATAAACTTTTTGTCAGTATTGGATTCCAATCGATTTACATAAAGTTTAAATTGTCTTTTTTCTGATTTGGAAAGAGATTTAATCAACCGAAACAGGGACTCTTTTTGGGTCTTAGGCATAGAAAAAATTCATCAAGTCAATCGAAAACAAATTAAAATTGCGTAATTCATAAATATACATTTTTTTGGGCCATATTTTTAAATTAAATTTGTCTATCTTAAACGTTAGGTAAATCCTATGGCGAAAGAAAAAGTCCACATTTTTGACACAACCCTACGTGATGGTGAGCAGGTACCAGGTTGTAAGCTAAATACCGACCAAAAGCTTCATATAGCCAGTCGTCTTGATGAGCTTGGTGTCGATGTCATCGAAGCTGGATTTCCCATTTCTAGCCCTGGTGATTTTCATTCTGTAGAAGAAATATCAAAGATCGTTTCCAACGCATCGGTTTGTGGCTTGACTCGAGCAGTGCCAAAAGATATCGATGTTGCTGCTCAAGCCCTTAAATATGCAAAAAAGCCTCGAATCCATACCGGTATTGGGACTTCAGACTCGCATATCAAGCATAAGTTTAACTCCAGTCGTGAACAAATCATAGAGCGTGCAGTCGGAGCTGTTAAGCACGCCAAACAATATGTTGAGGATATTGAGTTTTATGCCGAAGATGCTGGCAGAACTGATAATGATTTTCTTGCGAAAGTTTGTGAAGAGGTCATTAAAGCTGGGGCTACCGTTCTCAACATACCAGATACAACTGGCTACTGTTTGCCTGAAGGTTATGGTGCGAAAATCAAGTACTTGGTCGATAATGTCAAAGGCATCGAAAAAGCGATTATTTCATGCCATTGCCACAATGATTTAGGTTTAGCTACCGCAAATTCAATTGCAGGTGCTGTCAATGGTGCCCGCCAAATTGAATGTACAATTAATGGAATTGGTGAACGTGCTGGAAACACCTCACTAGAGGAAGTTGTGATGATTATGCGTCAGCATCCTCATCTTCAGCTGGACACAAATATCAACACCAAGCTCTTGTATGACACTTCTCAAATGGTTTCTGAATCCATGGGAATGAGTGTACAGGCCAATAAGGCAATCGTTGGGGCAAACGCTTTTGCGCATAGTTCTGGAATTCATCAGGATGGTGTCATAAAAAATAGAGAGACCTACGAAATCATAGACCCTCATGATGTTGGTGTTGAAACCTCTGCAATTGTTTTGACCGCTCGTAGTGGTCGCGCAGCACTTGCATATCGAGCTAAAAATATTGGAATCGAACTCACGAAACTCCAACTGGATAAAGTTTACAAACAATTTTTGAAATTTGCAGATACGCATAAAGAAATCAACGACGATGATATTCCTGGAATTGTTGATCTTGCGAATCTAAATGTATAGGAAAACAACAAACAATGGGGAAAACACTCTTTGACAAGGTTTGGGATAGCCATGTCGTCGATCAATTAGAAGACGGCCCAGATATTTTATACATCGACAAGCATTTAATCCATGAGGTGACAAGCCCACAAGCCTTTTCTGCCCTTAACGATAAGGGCATTCCGGTTTTCAGACCGCAACAAATTGTAGCAACTGTTGATCACAACGTGCCAACACTCAACCAACATTTGCCAATAAAAGATGAGTTGTCGAGAAATCAGGTAGCAAAATTGCGCAATAACTGCGAAGAGCACGACATTGAACTTTATGGCTTAGGCCACCCTTATCAAGGAATCGTGCATGTAATCGGTCCAGAACTGGGGATTACTCAACCTGGTATGACCATGGTGTGTGGAGATAGCCACACTTCAACGCATGGTGCGTTTGGATCGATCGCATTTGGAATCGGAACCAGTCAAGTTGCTCAAGTTTTTGCAAGTCAATGTTTGTTGGTGAGTAAGCCAAAAAGCATGCGAATTACTGTTGATGGTGAACTGAAAAATGGAGTTCACCCAAAAGATGTTATTCTTTACATCATCTCCCAACTCGGTACAGACTCAGGGACTGGCTACTTCGTTGAATATGCAGGTGAAGTCTTTGAAAAAATGAGTATGGAGGGCCGAATGACGGTCTGTAATATGAGTATTGAAATGGGTGCGCGTGGAGGCATGATCGCACCTGACCAAACCACATACGACTATATTGAAGGTCGGAAATTTGCGCCTTCAAAGGCAGAGTGGCAACAAAAACTCAAATATTGGAAATCCTTACCCTCAGACCCTGATGCATCGTTTGACAGAGAATACAGCTTTGATGCAACTGAAATCAGTCCAATGATTACCTATGGAACAAATCCAGGTATGGGAATTGGAATACAAGAACAAATCCCCTCATCGCAAAACGAATCCTTCCAAAAGTCCTTGGAATATATGGGATTTAATCAAGGGGATACGCTAAACAATCTGCCCATAAACTATGTTTTTATCGGTAGTTGCACCAACTCAAGAATCGAGGATTTTAGGGTTGCCTCTGCCTATATCAAGGGGAAGAAAAAAGCAGAAAATGTAAATGCTCTCATCGTTCCTGGCTCACAGCAAGTTGCAAAGCAAATTCAAGACGAGGGCTTAGGTGTAGTCTTTCAAGAAGCGGGCTTTTTGATCCGTCAACCTGGTTGCTCTGCCTGTTTGGCGATGAACGATGATAAAATACCAGCTGGAGAATACTGTGTGTCCACCTCGAATCGAAATTTTGAAGGACGACAAGGTCCCGGAGCTCGTACAATTTTAGCGAGCCCGCTCACTGCGGTTGCTGCCGCTATTGAAGGTAAAATCGTAGATATAACCCAATTATAATGGAAAAGTTTACCAGACTAGAACAAACTGCCATTCCGTTAGACATCGAAAACGTTGATACAGACCAAATTATCCCAGCGCGTTTTTTAAAGGCGACTGATCGTGAAGGATTTGGTGAAAACCTATTTCGTGACTGGCGATATGATAAAAACAACAAGCCCATCACTGATTTTGTTTTGAACAACCCAACTTTTGCAGGACCTATCCTTGTCGCTGGAAATAATTTTGGCTGTGGCTCGAGCCGTGAACATGCTGCTTGGGCATTAGCAGATTTTGGGTTCAAGGTGGTAATTTCCAGTTTCTTTGCTGATATTTTTAAGGGGAATGTCCTGAACAACGGACTGCTTCCTATCCAAGTTAGCGACAGCCAACTCCAAACAATTTTTAAAGCTATTAAAGAAAATCCTAACTGCGAGTTTATTGTAGATTTAGTGGGTCAATGCATCAAAATCCCCTCTATTAATTTACATATAGACTTTGAGATTAACAGCTACAAAAAAACATGCTTAATAAATGGCTATGACGATATTGATTATTTGATCAACAATAAGCATAAAATAGAAGAATTCGAAAGGAAACGAAATGCATAAAAAAATTGCCGTTTTAGCTGGAGATGGGATTGGCCCCGAAATCATTACAGAAGCCATAAAGGTTTTACAAGCAATCGAAAAAAAGTACAACCACTCTTTCAGCTTCGAGCACGCACTGATGGGTGCGGTTGCCATTGACGCAACAGGCAACCCACTTCCAGAAAAAACCATTGAGATTTGCAAATCCAACGATGCAATATTATTTGGAGCAATAGGAGACCCAAAATATGATAATGACCCCAATGCAAAAGTACGTCCCGAACAAGGACTTCTAGCTCTTCGAAAAACATTAAATCTGTATTGCAACGTGCGTCCTGTTACAATCTACGATCGTCTTATCGAAAGTTCACCACTAAAGCGAGATCGAATTGAAGGAGTCGATTTGGTGATTTATCGGGAATTAACAGGGGGGATATATTTTGGTCAAAAGAAAGAAGCGGATGAAAAAGGGATTGCATCTGATTTGTGTTCGTATTCCAAAGAAGAAATCTTACGAGTCGCCCACCTTGCCTTTAAAGCTGCAGCGAAGCGTAAAAATAAACTGACATTGGTTGACAAAGCAAATGTCCTTGCCTCCTCTCGGCTATGGAGAAGTGTGGTGATAGAACTACACAGCAAAGAGTACAAGGACGTTGAATTGGATTTTCTATTTGTCGATAACGCAGCCATGCAAATGGTATTAAACCCCGCTCAATTTGATGTTATATTGACTGGAAATCTGTTTGGTGACATCATTTCAGACGAAGCAAGTGTAATCGGCGGATCAATTGGTTTGTTGGCTTCTGCTTCCATTGGGGATCGGTATGCACTATTTGAACCGATTCATGGTTCGTTCCCGCAGGGCAAAGGAAAAGGCATTGCCAATCCGATTGCTACGATTTTATCAGCTGCGATGATGCTCGATCATTTTGACATGTTTCAGGAAGCCAATACAATTCGTGACGCTGTACAAAAATCCATTAACAGCGATGTCGGAACTCACGATATCGTATCCGATCAAAGTTACACAACAGCAGAGGTTGGATCGTATATCAGAAACATCATTCTTGAATAAAAAAAAGGCGCTAAAATAGCGCCTTATTTTCTAAATAGTATAAGGACTATAACTAGTCTTTTTCTTCTTCGTTCATCTTCTTTTTAAGATCAGCTAAGGCATCGATATCACCAAGAGTTGAAACCTCCGTTTTGGTAGCTTTCTTCTTTGCTTTTTTCACGATTTCTTGCTCCATCTCTTTATAAACTGCACTGTGAGATAGCACTACTCGCTTGTAATCTTTATTGAATTCAATTACTTTGAATTCGGCAGATTCTCCCTTTTTCAGTTTATTTCCATCTTCTTTTTCAAGATGACGATTTGGAACAAAGGCAGTAATATCATCGTTGAGAATGACCGTTGCCCCTTTGTCCACAATTTCATGAATCGACGATTCAACTAAAGTTCCCTCAGAAAACTCACTTAAATATTTGTTCCACGGGTTGTCTTGGATTTGCTTGTGACCGAGACTCAGCTTTCTGCCATCAACATCCAATTCGAGGACAACAACTTCCAAGTCTTGACCAACTGTAACTACCTCTGATGGGTGCTTTACTTTTTTGGTCCATGATAGCTCAGAAATGTAGATCAATCCGTCGATTCCTTCCTCTAGTTCTACAAAAACACCAAAATTTGTGAAGTTTCTAATGACACCTTTGTGCTTGGAACCAACAGGATATTTTGATGTGATATCCGTCCATGGGTCTGCAGAAAGCTGCTTCATACCCAGTGACATTTTTCGATCTTCACGATCGAGTGACAAAATGGAAACTTTAACCTGATCGCCTACGTTTACAAAGTCTTGCGCAGAGCGCATGTGTGTGCTCCATGACATTTCAGAAACGTGAACAAGACCTTCAACACCAGGTGCAATCTCAATAAATGCTCCGTAATCAGCAATTACAGCAACTTTTCCGTCAACAATATCTCCTTCTTTTACATCTTCGCTAAGTGCTTCCCAAGGATGTTGACTCAATTGTTTCACTCCCAATTGGATACGTGATTTATCATCATCGAAGTCAAGAATAACAACATTGAGTTTTTGATCGAGCTCAAGGATTTCTCCGGGATGATTGATTCGGTTCCAAGACAAATCGGTAATGTGAACAAGCCCGTCAACTCCTCCTAGATCGATAAAGACTCCGTAAGAAGTGATGTTTTTAACAGTTCCTTCCAGCACTTGTCCTTTTTCGAGTTGGCCGATAATTTCCTTTTTCTGTTCTTCAATATCCGCTTCGATCAATGCCTTGTGAGAAACAACAACATTCTTAAATTCGTGATTGATTTTTACAATCTTGAATTCCATGTTTTTACTCACGTATTGGTCATAGTCACGGATTGGCTTCACATCAATCTGTGAGCCGGGTAAAAACGCCTCGATTCCAAATACGTCAACAATCATACCCCCTTTGGTACGACATTTGACAAAACCAGTAATAACCTCGCCATTATCGTGGGCTTCATTCACTCGATCCCACGCTTTGATCACACGAGCTTTTCGGTGTGAAAGAACCAACTGTCCCGTCTTATCCTCACGAATGTCAACAATGACTTCAACACTGTCGCCAACTTTTAAATCGGGATTATATCTAAATTCATTTAATGAAATAACACCCTCAGATTTCGCATTTATATCAATAATGGCTTCACGGTCAGTCATATGTGTAACTGTACCTTGAATTACATCTGTGTGCTGGGTGTCTACAAAATTCTCGTGTACAAGCTTTTCAAATTCCTTGTACTTCTTTTCGTCTACAGTTTCAGCAGCTTCTTGGTAAGAAACCCAATCAAAATTTGCTAAAAACTCTTCAGAAGATTGTGTGGTGGACTGAGAATCGTTTGTCTCTTTGTCCGAAGTAGAGGGCTCGACATTTTCTACTTGAGCTTCCTCGTTTACATGATCAGTAGTCATGATTTTAAGTTTTGTATTTTGTTGCTTTTAGAAAATTGGCGTCAAGCAACAAAAGCGGTTATCAAATAAACCAAGGGGTATTTTCTATCAGACGCTTCCCTTAGGGTGGGCAAAATTAACCCTTTTCAAGAGACAAGCAAATAATTAGACCCTAAAGTTTATGATAAGCGTTTATCTATTTCTGCTGTGGTAAGAGTGAAAAGGTCAGTCAAGCCCTCTTTGTCGTTGCTTAACACAATCGCATTCTCTGGAATAATGAGGGGGGAATCGTCCCTGCTGGAATCAATATGGTCTCGTTTTGCGATGTTAGCTTGAACTTCTTCAACAGAAACGTGTTCTCCTTTTTCGATCAGTTCTCCATATCTGCGATTGGTTCGAACTTCCATGGAGGCTTCAAGAAAAAATTTGATTGTCGCATTGGGAAATACTACACTGCCGATGTCTCTGCCGTCCATGACAACATTTCCTTTTGCACCCAATTGCCTTTGCTTGGCCACCATAAATTGCCTGAATTGTGGTTCTTTAGCGACTAAACTGACCTTGTTAGAAACCCCCATTGAGCGAACTTCATCCTCAATAATTTTACCATTTAGCGTGATATCATCCGCTATGGTAAAGTCAATATCAATGGTTGGTAAGTGAGCGATCAGGGCATCGACGTCAAATTTATGATCGTTTAGAAGATCGTGACCCTGGGCATAGAAGGTCAATGCGCGATACATCGCACCAGAGTCAATGTGCTTAAAATCGTAATGTTTGGCAATGGCCTTTGCCAAAGAACTTTTACCAGTTGATGAAGCTCCGTCAATTGTAATAATGATGCTTTCCATTCAGGGCACAAAGATAAGACCTAAAAAATTAGTATTCCCGGCAGCGCTAAAACGTGCATGACTGTAATTAAACCTAAATTTTCGCAAATTGATCCCAAAGCCAAAACTCAGACCTGAAAAACTTCGAACATCTGCAATTGAAAGTTCCGCAGAACGCAAAAATTATAACCAATCTGTATGGAAAATGTACGATCGGGAAATAACTCAGCACCAAAGGCAAGGTGTTTGAACAATTCATCGAAAAAATTTGGGTTTTCGTAAATCAACTCTCCTTCAAAATTAGTTTGTTGCTGATTGGGGTTAACATAGGCAAGATTCCAATTTTGTAGGTGATCAATCGATAAATGCCAACGTAGAGGGAGATACTGAAGTTCATTAGAAATGCCAAATGATAAAGAAAACGGAATACTTTCTTTTACACTATCATAAGTGCGAAGTTGCGACCCAATATTGCGAGCGACCAAACCAAATCGGTAATTAGAAGATGGTGAGCTATGATATACCCCTAAATCTGCCGTAAACCCAGTTTAATTGTATTCTGCTAGCGTTGAGCTAATCAGGTTTAACCTTGCCCCCACAAAGAGATTTTTGGAAGGAAAATGGTGCGCATAAGCTACGCCCAAAGCAACTTCATTTCCCGAGAATTCGCCTATTTTCTCTCCAAAAGTATTCTTTTCATCAAATGTCCCATAATGTATAAATCGGGTGTCTATCAAAATGGAACGTCCTTCTTTTAAGCCAAAAACAGCAGCTGCAGTACCACGGTTAATTCCCGCAAAATAGGGCTGATAGTTCAATACGACTTGACCCTGTATGGAATCTGAAACCATTGCTGGATTTGCCAAGGCGCTGTGAATGGAGTTTGGAGATAAGGTCGAAACCCATGTCCCCAAAGCCATATGTCTTGGGCTTGGAGACAACTCTAAAAATTGATAGGTGTTTGACCCGCCGATTTGAGCAGATATAGACAAACAATACAAAAGAGCGCAAATTGCAATCAACCTCATATAGACAAGAAACGCATTGGATTGAAAATTATTTGATTTTGCGGAGTTGATTTGTCGCTTTTTGGGATGTCAATGCAAAATCAATTACATCAATCATGGAAGAAACATATTGAAACTGTAAGCCACGAAGATAGTTTTGGTTGATTTCTTCTACATCTTTTTTGTTGTCAGCACACAAAATAATCGTTTTTACATTTGCACGTTTAGCAGCGAGAATTTTTTCTTTAATCCCTCCTACTGGGAGTACTTTTCCTCTCAGGGTAATTTCCCCTGACATTGCAATTCGACTCTTTACCTTTCTGCGAGTCACAGAAGAAACCAGTGAGGTCAACATCGTGATTCCCGCACTTGGGCCGTCTTTGGGAGTTGCTCCTTCGGGTACGTGAATATGAAAATTGTATGTGTTCAATTCTTCAGCACTCGTACCGAGTTGGTCAGCGTAAGATTTGATAAACTCCAGTGCGATTGTCGCTGATTCTTTCATCACTTTTCCCAAGTTTCCAGTCAAGGAAAGCTTGCCAGAGCCTTTTGTAATCAGAGACTCAATAAACAAAATATCGCCGCCCATCTGCGTCCATGCAAGGCCCGTGACAACACCCGGAACATCATTGTTTTCATAAGCATTCATTGAAATTTTTTCAGGCCCTAAAACCGATTCAACATGCTTTGTTTCAAATACTGTTTCAAATGTTTCTTCGAGGGCAATGGACTTCGCTCGGTTTCGAATCACTTTCGCAATGGTCTTATCAAGACCACGTACGCCAGACTCACGCGTATATCCAGAAATGAGATTCTTCAAAACAGGCTTCCCGATTTTAATGTCGTTTGTCGTCAAGCCGTGTTCCTTGATTTGTTTGGGTACAAGGTATTTATTTCCGATGGAAACTTTTTCCTCGAGAGTATATCCACTCACACGGATGATTTCCATTCGATCTAACAAAGCGGGTTGTATTTTGGACAATGTGTTTGAAGTTGCGATAAACAGCACTTTTGAAAGATCGTAACCCAACTCCAAAAAGTTGTCATAAAATTCACTGTTTTGCTCTGGATCAAGCACTTCAAGTAAAGCCGACGAAGGGTCGCCACTAGCTCCAGACGAAAGTTTATCAATCTCATCGAGAACAAAAACGGGGTTTGATGTGCCTGCCTTTTTGATATTTTGCAAAATTCTCCCTGGCATTGCGCCAATGTAGGTTTTTCGGTGACCTCGGATTTCGGCTTCATCTCGCATACCCCCAAGGGAAATGCGAACATATTCTCTGCCAAGAGCTTCGGCAATCGATTTACCCAAAGATGTTTTTCCGACTCCCGGGGGCCCAGTCAAGCATAAAATGGGAGACTTCATATCGTTTCGAAGTTTTAAAACTGCCAAAAACTCAATGATTCTGTTTTTGACCTCTTCTAAGCCAAAGTGATCCCGGTCAAGAATACGCTGAGCGCGCTTTAAATCAAATTTATCCTTTGAAAACTCATCCCAAGGCAGGTCGAGTAACAATTCTAAATAGTTTCGTTGTACGCCATATTCGGCAACTTGAGAGTTCATCCGCTCAAGTTTTGCCAATTCTTTATCAAAATGGGTTTTTACCTTTATACTCCATTTCTTTTTCAGAGATCGTGTTTTCATTTCAGAAACATCCTGATGGGATGAAGCGCCACCCAATTCTTCTTGAATGGTTTTCATTTGCTGATGAAGGAAGTATTCACGCTGTTGCTGATCTAAATCATTACGAACTTTAGACTGCACTTCGTTTTTCAAGGATAGCTTTTGAAACTCCACATCCATATGCTTCAAACAAAGCAGTGCACGAGTATGGAGATTGTTGCTTTGGAGAATCTCTTGTTTATCAGTGGTTGCCATACTCATATTGGAGGAAACAAAATTGACCAAAAAAGACTCACTTTTAATATTGTTGATTGCAAAAGACGCTTCCGATGGAATATTAGGACTGTCAGCTATGATTTGTAGGGACAAATCCTTAATCGAATCAATAACAGCCGCAAACTCTTTATCTCCTTTAGCAGGTCGCTCATCTGGCAGTTCTGAAACTGTAGCTTTCAGATAATTTTCCGATTCTATAAAACTTTCAATCTGAAAGCGTTTTTTTCCCTGTAAAATAACCGTGGTATTCCCGTCAGGCATTTGTAAAACTCGAAGGATACGAGCAAGTGTGCCAACCTTATGAAGATCGTTTTGATCAGGGGATTGCACCGACGAGTCGAGCTGTGAAACAACTCCAATCAGTTTGTTAGACGTATTGGCGTCACGAATCAATTGAATCGATTTGTCACGAGAGGCTGTTATTGGAATCACAACCCCAGGGAACAATACCGTGTTTCGCAAAGGTAAAATTGGAATTACTTCTGGAACGGGCTCTTTTGAAATTGCCTCCTCATCGTCAGTGGTCATTAATGGAATTAATTCCGCATCAACTTCCAATTCTTCTAATGAAAGGTCATCGAGTGAGATTAGTTTTGTTTTTCCCATGGACTATGTCATTTTGTCGCACTTTCTTGCAAATACACCTCATTTGTCAGTAATCTATGGCTGACCATATCAGAAGTTTTGCATTTTTACATGCGTAAATAAATATTCAATATCCATGCCATCAGTTAAATTATTTAAAATTTTAATACATTTATAAAACCAAATCTTAATATCATGAAATATCTATTTATCATGCTTGTGCAAACGAGTTCTATCATTTCTGCCCAATGGCAAGACGCAATTTCTGGAAACGCAATCCTAGACTCTCTTCACCAAGAGGTTTCAAAATTTGATACGATTGAAGTCTTAGGTCCTTTTGAAATTACACTGAAAAAAGGAAATCGTCACAACATCACAATCGTTGGAGAGTCCAATTTAATACCTCACGTCGAATTTGACGTCAACAAAAACAAACTCGTTTTGCGAACATCTAACAACAAGCGACTTCACAGCAAAACAGGAAATCCAATACAAATTGCTGTGACAGCAAAAGAGTTATCTGAAATATATGTTATCGGTTCGGGTAAGATTTCAAGCTCAACCTCTTTATTTTCAAAATATCTGCTGCTAGAACTCATCGACTCTGGAGAAATACAAATCCCTGTAAAAAGCCAAACGGTTTCCGTGCATATCACTGGATCTGGGCATATTTCCCTAAATGGGAGCTGTAAAACCATAAAGGGGAAAATCATTGGGTCGGGCCATCTTCACTCAGAGGAGCTGAAAACCGAAAACTCTTTTTTACGTCTCACTGGATCCGGACAAGCAAGCATCAATTGTTCTGACAAATTAAAAGCGATGATCGATGGAACAGCAGATGTCATCTATACAGGTAACCCCAAACGTGTTGAAATATCAACCTGGCTTGGTGGGGATAAATATATATTTTCAGACCGCAGACTTACGGTGGAGACGAATCAGTAAAAAGGCGCCAATCAAGAAAAACAAAAGAAAAAACAAAATTGAATTTCGCATCGATCCAGTGACTTGATCAATCGTCCCAAAGAGTAACATTCCCAACACAATCCCTGTCATCTGAGAAGTACTGTAAAAACTAAAAAAGGACGCAGTATCATCGGTTTTTGGTATGTATTTGGAATATGTTGATCGGGCCAAGGATTGTATACCGCCCATAGACAAGCCAACAAAACCTGCTGCTATGTAAAATTGTATAGGCGTCCTAACAAAAAAAGCATACAGACAAAGACTAACCCATATAAAGTTTAAGACGATTAAAACTGGAAGATTTCCAAATTTTTCTGAGCAACGAGCAGTTAGTATCGCACCGATAATCGCAATCAGTTGGATAATCATAATGCTGACGATCAAACCAGTTTGTTTTTCACTCACACTCCCCCAACTGACCTCTTGCTCACCAAAATAAGCCGCAATTAGCATGACCGTCTGCACTGCCATACTGAATACAAAAAAAGCACCGATATAACTTTTTAAAATTGGATGGTTTGAAAAACTCTTCCAAACAGAACGAAGCTCTCGGTATCCATTAAAAATGATACTTTTCGTCAATGCATTGGATTTATTACCCTTAGGCAAAAATCGAAAGGCGATTTGACTAAAAAGTATCCACCACACCCCGACGCAGACAAAGGAATATTTCATGGCCTTGATCGACGCTTCCGTTGAAGTGCCTTCAATGCCATACATGTTGGGGTTGAGAACCATACTCAAATTGACGAGCAACAACAACACGCTGCCCACATAGCCCAATGAATAGCCCAACGCACTCGCTTTGTCCATCTGTTTAGGATGGGCAATATCCGGAAGATAGGAGTTGTAAAACACCCAGCTCAGCCATGCACCAACAGAGGCAAAGAAATAACACAGTAAACCAATATAAATATTTTCAAGGTTAAACCAATACAAACCAATACAGGACAACGCCCCAACATAGGAGTAGAATTGCATAAAAGACTTTTTGTTTCCTATATAGTCAGCAATTCCAGATAAAATGGGAGACAGTATTGCAACAACAGCAAAGGCAGCTGCCGTTGTGTAACTTATCAAAGCAGTGTTTTTAAGAGACTGCCCAAAGACGTCAATATAAAGGTTGTCACCGAATAAAGAACCGTAATATATGGGGAATATGGTGGAAGTAATCACCAAAAAATAAACAGAATTTGCCCAATCATATGAGGCCCAAGCACGGATGAGTTTTTTACTTCCTTTTTGTAAATGCCCCATAATTGGATTTAGTTGACCAAAATAGTGAAAATAATATGTTTGTTTTTTCAAATTGATTAACTTTATTTGCTTTTGCTATGGAAAATAAGAAGAATACAAGCCCTGTGTTGCGGATTCCCACTTGGATTCGATTTGGTGTTTGGTTTTCACAACAACTGTCAACTTCACTTGCTACTCAGTTGGCTTTATATCTATTTTTTCGACCCCAGCGTTTTAAAAGGCCTGTTCGTGAACAGGAGATGCACGAGCACGCATTAAAAACCAGTTGCTATGTTCCAAAGATTGATAAAGAAATTCAAGTATTTAGATTCGCTGGAAAAGAACCTAAGATACTATTAATGCATGGCTGGAGTGGACGAGGAACTCAACTCTTTGCCTTTGCATATGAATTGAGAAAATCAAATGCTGAAGTTGTCACATTTGATATGCCCGCCCATGGTCAATCCTTAGGGAATAAAACAAATATCGTTGAACTTGTCGCATGTATCAAAGAAATCTATGCAAAATATGGTCCTTTTGACCATGCGATCGCACACTCTATGGGCAGTATGGCATTACTTCGTGCTCTGCGAGATGGCATTTCGATGAAATCAGTAGCAATTATTGGTAGTGGAGACAAAATTAGAAATGTGTTTTATCGTTTTTCTGAACAACTTCAGTTTTCTGATAAGGTCACTGAACGAATGATACAAACTGTAGAGAAACAATTTGGCATGAACCTTGAAAGCTATTCATCTAGTATGAGTTTAGAACACCTAAAGATGCCGCTGCTAATTGTCCATGACAAAGACGATAAAGAGACCCCTTTTACTTATAGTAAAGACCTTCACAAAATTGCAAACAACTCTGAGCTATTATTGACATCAGGATTAGGACATCATCGGATTCTGAGGGATTCTAAAACGGTACAACAAATTGTTCAATTTATTAATCAACACCCATGAAATCTATCCTATTTATTTTCACATGTATTTGCTGTTCGGTTTACTGTCAAAACCCAAAAACCCCCAATGCACCAGCCCAAGACTTATCTTGCCATAAGACAGATGTAGAATGGAAAGCCCAACTCGACGACAATGCTTATTATGTACTTCGTGAAGCGGGCACCGAAAGACCATTTTCTGGACTGTACAACAACCATTATGAGCAAGGTCTTTACAAATGTGTAGGATGTGATGCGCCACTATATGTATCAGATCATAAATACGATTCCGGAAGCGGCTGGCCTGCATTTGATAGAGCAGTAGAGGGAGCTGTTTCCTATCGAAAAGATAACAAACTTGGATATACAAGAATTGAGTTAAATTGCTCAAATTGTGGCGGTCATTTGGGGCACATGTTCAACGACGGCCCCCGACAAACCACAGGACAAAGGCATTGTATCAATTCTGTTGCTTTATCTTTTGTTTCTGACGATGAATAAATATCCTTTTCACAAATCGGAGCAAGACTGGAAAGAACAACTCGATGAAGAATCTTACCGTATCCTGAGAGAAAAAGGAACGGAATATCCACATTCGGGAGCATATAACTTGCATTTTGAAGACGGCACCTATCAATGTAAAGCCTGTAAAGAACCGCTTTTTGCCAGTGACAACAAGTTCGAAAGCAATTGTGGATGGCCAAGCTTTTTCGAAGCGATTGGTGGTAAAATACGCTATGAGCCAGACCATTCCCATGGAATGATTCGTGTTGAAATTTTATGTAACAACTGCGGAGGTCATCTCGGACATGTGTTTCCCGATGGTCCTACCCCATCTCAAAGAAGATATTGCGTCAACTCTGCAAGCTTGGATTTCAAATCATAGTAATCCCATTTTTCCCTATTAAGTTAGTATTTCGTTTCGTATTTTCGCCAAATAAAATTTTGACATGAGTAAGTTTGACATTATTGTTTTAGGAAGTGGTCCTGGAGGGTATGTAACCGCAATTCGCGCATCTCAATTGGGCTTTAAAACCGCCATTATTGAGAAGGAAAGCTTAGGCGGTGTTTGTCTAAACTGGGGGTGCATTCCCACAAAAGCACTTCTAAAATCTGCTCAGGTCTTTGAATATCTCAAACATGCAGATGACTATGGATTGACCATAGAAAACTATGATAAAGATTTTGATGCGGTTGTCAACCGAAGCCGAAATGTTGCTGGAACAATGAGTAAAGGTGTCCAGTTTTTGATGAAGAAAAATAAAATTGAAGTCATCATGGGCTACGGTACACTCAAAGCTGGTAAAAAAGTAGCTGTTGCCAGCGAAGATGGGACCGAAACAGTATACGAAGCCGACCATATTATTATTGCAACTGGAGCACGTGCCAGAGAACTTCCTAGTCTTCCACAAGATGGTAAGAAAGTCATTGGCTATCGAGAAGCAATGACACTGCCCAAGCAACCAAAAAAATTGATTGTTGTGGGTTCAGGTGCGATCGGAGTCGAATTTGCATACTTCTACAACGCGATGGGAACGAATGTGACTATTGTCGAATATATGCCGCGAATTGTCCCTGTGGAGGACGAAGAAATTTCAAAACAAATGGAGCGAAGTTTCACGAAAAGCGGAATCAAAGTAATGACGAGTGCAGAAGTAACCAAGGTTGACTCCAGTGGCAAAGGGGTTAAAGCAACCGTGAAAACAGACAAAGGAGAGGAAGTGCTAAGCGCGGATATTGTTTTGTCTGCTGTTGGAATCAAAACAAACATAGAAAATATCGGATTAGAAGAGCTCGGTATTTCTACGGATCGAGATAAAATCATCGTAAATGATTTCTATCAAACCAACCTCCCTGGCTATTACGCCATTGGTGATGTTACTTCTGGTCAAGCATTGGCTCATGTTGCCTCTGCAGAAGGCATATTGTGTGTTGAAAAAATTGCAGGTCAGCATGTGGAACCTATCGATTATAACAATGTCCCAGGTTGTACCTACTGTTTTCCAGAAGTAGCTTCAGTCGGTTATACTGAGGAGCAAGCCAAAGAAAAGGGATTTGAGATTAAAGTTGGTAAATTTCCATTTACGGCATCTGGAAAAGCACAGGCCGGAGGACATACGGATGGTTTTGTGAAAGTTATTTTTGATGCCAAATACGGTGAATGGTTGGGTTGTCACATGATTGGTGCTGGAGTTACCGATATGATTGCCGAAGCCGTCGTTGGGCGAAAGCTCGAAACCACTGGTCATGAAATCTTAAAAGCAGTTCACCCCCACCCTACCATGAGTGAAGCGGTAATGGAGGCAGTTGCTGCTGCTTATGATGAAGTGATCCATATTTAAGTCAAAACGCTTACAGTATTGTTTGAATCTATTCACGGTAAGGTGAATCCTATTTTCATTTCCTATATTTAGGGGTATCATTTCATTCTGAAAAAAACCAGAAACCATGGCAAAAAACGTCGTCATCACAGGAGTTTCATCAGGTATTGGTATGGCCTCCCTTGATATTTTACATGCAAAAGGGTATCATATTTTTGGAAGTGTCAGGAATCAAGCTGATGCAGATAAGCTTTCAAAAATCTACCCAGATCGATTTACACCACTGCGATTCGACGTTCAAAACCATAAAGAAGTTATCAAAGCTTCAAAGATTGTTTTTGAACAATGTGAAACTTTAGCAGGGTTAATTAACAACGCTGGTATTGCAATTCCAGGACCGCTAGAACACCTTTCAGAGGACCAATTTGAAAAGCAACTCGATGTCAATGTTAAATCCATTCGTCGAATCACCAATCTTTTTCTCCCCCTACTTGGAGCCAAGCTCAATTCGAGCAAACCACCTGGGCGCATCATCAATATCAGTTCTGTTTCAGGTCTGTTTAATTCTCCCTTTAACGGCGCATACAGTATTTCAAAACATGCTTTGGAGAGTATGACGGATATTTATCGCAGAGAACTAAGGCAATACGGCATCAAAGTGATCGCTATAGAACCTGGCCCAATCAAAACTGAAATATGGAAGAAGAATCTAAACAAAATGGAAGAATTTAAAGATTCTAATTACTATGAAGTCCTTCAAAAAGCGGATAAAATCATAGAGAACGCCGAACGCAATGCCCTTCCTGTAGAAATCGTTTCCAAATTGATTGCCAAGTGTTTGGTCGCAAAGAGGCCAAAGACGCGATATATCGTCCACAAAGGCAAGTTTGTATTTCGACTCATGGCTTATTATTTTCCAGATAAGCTATCGGATTGGTTGGTGCATAAAACCCTTAGCTCTACAAATCGGCATCGTCCGATTTAAGATTTCGGCAAAAAGCTCTCGATCGCTAAGCGATAAACGTCTAATCCGAATCCGAGGATTAACCCTTTTGCATTTGGTGTTACAAATGAAGTATGGCGAAAGTCCTCTCTTGAAAAAGTATTCGAAATATGCACCTCAATAACTGGTGCTGATATTGCTTTGATCGCATCTCCAATACCAACTGAAGTGTGGGTGTAAGCCGCTGCATTTAAAATAATCCCGTCTACGTCAAAGCCGGCGCGCTGAAGCTCATTGATTAGCTCCCCCTCCACATTGGATTGATAGTAAGTCAAATTGATTTCTGGAAATAAAGATTGTAATTGACCGAAATATTGAACAAAATCTTTGTTTCCATAGACCTCAGGTTCCCGTTTTCCCAACAGATTGAGGTTTGGACCGTTAAGAATCGCTATCTTCATCATACTATTTGCAAAAATAGACATAAAGCCGTTGTAAATAAAATGTATCTTCGAATATGAATTGGAGTGAAGGTATTCAAGCTTTTAAATCATACTTACATCTCGAACGTGGGCTCTCGGAAAATACGGTGGTCAACTATGTGTATGACGTTCAAAAACTAGTTGCCTATCTTGAGACCAACAATATCGCAATTGGTCCGACCAAAGTTTCGTCTTCCAATTTGCTACAATTCATTTATGAAGCTGCTAAAGAAGTGAAGCCGTCGTCCCAGTCTCGTTTGCTTTCTGGTCTTCGTATATTTTTTAACTTTCTTATGGTTGAGGGGTTGCGGGGCAGCAATCCCGTCACTTTAGTTGAACCGCCTAAGATCGGGTCTGTCCTACCAGTTACTTTATCCACGTCTGAAGTCGAAAAACTTATCAGCAGCTTTGATGAAGATCGACCCATAGACGTTCGAAATACAGCCATACTCGAAATGCTATACTCCTGCGGTTTGCGAGTCAGTGAGCTCGTTAACCTTCGATGTTCGGATTTATTTTTTGACGAGGGTCTGATCAAAGTAGT
>JAKMFI010000123.1 GCA_022425505.1 Flavobacteriaceae bacterium
CCGCATCGGGATTACGCCCAGTGCCGTTCAAAAGCTTATTTCCCATGGTCACGTGGTCTGCGTTGAAAACAATGCAGGTGTTGGTAGTGGATTTTCAAATACTGATTATATCAATGTTGGGGCAACCATAGCATCTTGTGCAAGAGACGTCTATCAATATGCCGATATGATCATCAAGGTTAAAGAACCCCTGCCCGAAGAATTTGAGTTGATAAAAGAAGGTCAGTTGATCTATACCTTTTTCCATTTTGCTTCTTCTGAGAAATTGACCAAAGCCATGATCGAACGCAAAGCGGTCTGCTTGGCTTATGAAACCATTACTGATGATCAGGGTGGCCTTCCCCTGCTCACCCCTATGTCGGAAGTCGCTGGTCGTTTGGCCAGTCAGCAAGGCGCGAAATACCTAGAAAGTCCACAAGGAGGGTTGGGTGTTCTTATGGGTGGTGTTTCAGGAGTTTCCCCCGCCGATGTAATGATCCTCGGTGGCGGAGTTGTTGGTACACAAGCTGCTTTAGTAGCGGCTGGAATGGGTGCTGATGTGACCATTTATGATATTAATCCCAATCGGATTGAAGAACTCCAAGCAATCATGCCGAAGAACGTATTAATTTGTTTGTCCTCACCAGACGAGATTAAAAAACATCTTCCCAAAACCCATTTGGTGATTGGAGCAGTACTTGTGCCGGGTGCGAAAGCACCCAAGCTAATCAATCGAAAACAACTCCGTACCATGCAAAAAGGAGCCGTTTTGGTCGATGTTGCAGTGGATCAGGGCGGCTGTTTTGAAACCACAAAAGCAACGACTCATGAAAACCCGACCTATGTCGTTGACGATATTCTACACTATGCGGTTGCAAATATGCCTGGTGCGGTACCACAAACTTCGACCAAAGCCCTGACAAACGTAACCATTGATTATGCCGTTGAACTTGCCAATCATGGCTGGCAGAATGCCTGTAAACAATATCCTCATTTGGCAAATGGACTTAATATCGTAAAAGGAAAAGTGGTAAATCACTCTGTTGCTGAGGCCTTTTCCCTGCCATTCTCTCCCGTCGATAACATATTGTGATAGAATTGTTTAATTTTGTGTAAATCGCAAGTATGAAACAAATTCCGTCAGTTAATCTTCATGATTTTTTAAGTGATGATGTCAATATACGCCTCGACTTTATTCAAAACATCGGAAAGGCATATGAAGACATTGGTTTTGTCGCATTAAAAGGTCACTTTCTGGATCAAGATCTGGTTGATGAATTGTATACACAAGTCCGTGAGTTTTTTAGTCTTCCTTACGAAACGAAGGCCAAATATGAAGTTCAAGGACTTGCTGGTCAGCGTGGTTATACGTCTTTTGGAAAAGAACACGCCAAAGGTCGAACCACAGGAGATTTAAAGGAGTTCTATCATTTTGGACAACATGAACCCCCCACCAATGGCGAGGAATACCCCGAAAATGTATTGGTCGATGAAAGCCCTGCTTTTAATGCGGTTGGGCAAAAAACCTTTGCAGCATTGGAAAAAACCGGATGTTTTGTTTTGCGCGCTCTGGCACTTCACCTTGGTTTAGATGAGCACTATTTTGATCCCTTCATCAAAGGTGGAAATAGCATTCTCCGAGCCATTCACTACCCGCCCATTACCGAAGAGCCCAAAAAAGCAGAAAGAGCTGCTGCTCATGGTGATATCAACCTGATTACACTGCTCATGGGCGCACAAGGACGTGGATTGCAGGTCAAAAACCACCAAGGCGAGTGGATTGATGCCATTGCGGAAGAAGATGAACTTGTGATCAATGTCGGGGATATGCTTTCTCGACACACCAACAATAAACTAAAATCAACGATCCACCGTGTGGTCAATCCACCAAAATCGGCTTGGCATAGCTCTCGCTATTCCATTCCCTTTTTTATGCATCCTGTTTCTGATATGAAACTCGATGTGCTCCCCCACTGCATTGATAAAAACCACCCAAAACGGTTTGAAGACATCACAGCAGGCGAATTTTTGGAGGAACGTCTACGTGACTTGGGATTGCGAAAATAATATGGCCAAACTCAACAGTCTTTCTGGTTTAAAGTCCCTCTTCCCTGAGGCTGAAGGAGCATACCAACCCGAAATACAGCCCAAAAAACAACAACTCGAGGCACACTTTAGCAATAAAGGACGGGGCGGGAAAACCGTTACCATTATCAAAGGATTTGACGGAAGTCAGCAAGAGTTGAAAGCCCTAGAGAAAGAACTAAAGTCTCTTTGTGCAGTTGGTGGGAGTGTCAAAGACAATAATATCCTGATTCAAGGGAACTATCGAGACAAAATTATAGTTCATCTCCAAAAGCAAGGGCATCAAGTGAAACGTGTTGGCGGATGAACGAGGCAGAACTCATTCTCAATGACGATGGTTCGATATACCACTTGGGGATTCGACCAGAACATTGCGCTCCCCTTATTATCACTGTTGGAGATCCTGACCGCGTTCCGACTGTTTCACAATTTTTTGACCGAATTGATTTTACAAACCAAAAAAGAGAAATCTGCATTCACACTGGTGTATTGGGAAGCCGATCGGTTAGTGTGATTTCAACAGGGATGGGAACGGACAATATCGATATTGTTCTCAACGAACTCGATGCCTTGTTTTCTCTTGATCTCAATACTGGAAAACCGCTTGACTCCCCCACCCCTTTGACTTTTATTCGGTTGGGAACTTCAGGCGCGATTCAAGCTAATATTGAGCTCGATAGCTTAGTTGTAGCAGAAGCAGCAATCGGATTTGACAACCTCTTGCATTATTACGATCCCAGTATGTGCGAACACCCACTCGCAGTTTCACTATACAATCACTTGGGAATGCCCAAAAGATTCAACCACCCCTACTTTACGGAAGGAGATTCAACCCTGATTAATGACTGTGTGAAACTCGGAATGAACAAAGGAATTATCGCAACAAACCCTGGTTTCTATGCACCACAAGGACGGCACTTGAGAACGAAGAATGTATTGCTTTACAACAATAATAATTTATTGAAATTTAACTATAATAATTCTTTAATTACCAATTTCGATATGGAGACTGCAGGGATTTATGGCTTAAGTCAGGTTTTGGGTCATAGAGCAATTTCAATTTCTGCCATTTTAGCCAATCGTTTTCACGGTACATTTTCTGAACAACCCGATAAAACAGTTTACAATATGATCAAAAGAGTTGCAAATGCCATCAAAAATGAGTTCTTTTCGTAATCTATAGACTAGATTTGGCACAACTTTTGTAATATTATTTAAAACCCCGAAGTATGAAAACCTATTTAAGCATAAGCATTGTCTCCCTTTTATTTACCTCTTGTTTTTTGTCTGACGTTGAGTCTGAAGCGCAGAAAATCATTGAAGACATAGAAAATGCCATTGAACAATCTGCAATGTATGAAGTGCGCTTTGTTTTTGATTGGAATAGCACTGATTTTCCCAATGACTACCCCTCCTCTGCCCATTTTTCTCAATTGGTGGGATGGGTTCATGAAAAAGACCATTCGTATTTTAAAGAAGGGGAACTTGCCTCCAGCGGCATCGAGCAAATGGCCGAAACGGGCAGTACGACCACTTTGGTAAATGAATTGGAATCCCTGATTGATCAAAATAAAGGATTGGCAACCTATACTGGCAGTGGTCTCAATGGTGGGGTTGGTACAATTTCAATTGACATTGATGTAAACCGCGATTTCCCAGCTGTTTCTTTGGCAAGTATGTTGGCACCAAGCCCCGATTGGTTTGTTGCCTACGCAAGTGTAAATTTACTGGATGAAGACAATAAATTTGTTTTAGAAAAAACCCTTGTTGGCCATCTCTATGATGCTGGAACTGAAGAGGGAAACACGTTTTCATACGACAATGAAGAAACCCAACCACAAAGTCCCATTACCAGAATTACCGAACCGCCTATGGGAGACGGTACAGAGGTAAAACCTTCTCTTTGCACGGTGATTTTTACAAAGCTATAACCTACCAATCGATTGGCGATTTTCCTTTGCTAATAAGGTAAGTATTGGCTTGACTAAAGTGGCGGTTTCCAAACCACAGTCCCCGATTTGCACTCAAGGGTGATGGATGTCCTGATGTCAGGATAAGATGCCGGTTTCGATCAATTCGTTTCCCTTTTTGTTTTGCATAATTTCCCCAAAGCATAAAGACAACATGATCACATTGTGTTGAAATCACATCAATAACAGCGTCGGTAAATTGCTCCCACCCTTTTTTCTGATGACTTCCTGCCTGACTTGCCACAACGGTTAATGTAGCATTGAGCAACAAAACCCCTTGTGATGCCCACGAAGTTAAAGACCCATTTTTAGGATAACCCTTTCCAATATCCGTTTCAAGTTCTTTAAAAACATTGATCAATGAGGGTGGATGTGAAACCGCATCAGGTACTGAAAAGCTCAGTCCATGTGCCTGACCCGGTCCATGGTAAGGGTCTTGACCTAGGATGACGACAGTTGTGTTTGTCAGTGGACAAGAATCAAGTGCATGAAAAATAAGACTTGGCGGTGGGTAAACTGTGGTCGTTTGGTAGGCGTCGCGAACAAAATTTGTCAAGTCGGTAAAGTAGGGTTTCGTAAACTCTTGTGCGAGTGCGGCTTTCCAAGAAGCTTCCAGTTTAACATTCATCAAAAAAAAGTTAGTTTTGCGTTTACCGAAGGTAAGGAAATGCGATGAAAAAGATTAGCGAAAAATCCATAACCGACTTAGAGTTTGATATTGTTCTCGAACAAGCTGCTTCGCGCTGCGCAACTGAATTGGGAAAATCATCATTACTCACACTTCGTCCGCATACTTCTTTTTCGCGCGTTCAAATTGAAATTGAACGAGTTAACGAGTACAACAGTTCTTTCAGTAGTGAACACAACATCCCCAATCACGGCTTTGAATCTATCGACAAGGCCTTGGGCTTGCTCTCTATTGAAAACAGTAAGATTGAGATCGAGCTTTTTCAACACATCGCGCATTTGGCCAAAACTTCGCAAAGCCTCCTCCGATTTTTTAAAAAAACAAAACTCTTTTTCCCCCAACTCCACAAATTTGGAGAGGACATACCTATTGAAAAATCCATTCCCAAAGAAGTCGATCGGGTGATTGACCGCTTTGGAGAGGTTCACAACCAAGCATCTGACTCTCTTGCTGTCATTCGCAAACAGATGGATCAAGTTCGCGGTAAAATCAGCCAGAGTTTTGGATCAGCCATGAGCAAGTATCAAAGCTCAGGTTTTCTAGATGATATTAAAGAAACTGTTGTTTCAAATCGTAGGGTGTTGGCTGTGAAGGCGATGTACCGACGTAAGGTCAAAGGATCTCTTTTAGGAAGCAGTAAAACAGGGAGTATTGTATACATCGAGCCCCAAGCTGTAGTAGAGTATAGTCAGGAAATGGAGAACCTGATTTATGACGAGCAAGAGGAAATCGATCGCATTTTGAGGGAGTTAACCAATTGGATGAGACCTCATGAAGAATTACTCGCCAATTATCAACGCTATGCCACAGAAATCGATATGATTTGTGCCAAGGCACTATATGCCCTAGAAATGAATGGTGTGATGCCAAAATTGAATGAAAGCGAAGACTTGGATTTAAAAGATGCTTATCACCCCCTACTCTATTTGTCAAACAAACAAAAAAAACAAGTTACCTATCCACAGACTATCCACCTCAATAGTGAACTCCGAATACTGGTTATCTCAGGCCCCAATGCAGGAGGAAAAAGCATTACGTTAAAAACAATTGGGTTGCTTCAGCTAATGGTACAAACTGGTTTTCTCGTTCCAGTCCACCCTCAATCTCATATGTGCATATTTGAAAGTATTCTAACCGATATTGGAGACAACCAATCCATTGAAAATGAATTGAGCACCTATAGCTATCGACTCAAAAACATGAATCGATTTTTAAAGAAATGCAATGCGAAGAGTTTATTGCTAATCGATGAATTTGGAACTGGTTCAGACCCTGAACTTGGCGGAGCATTGGCGGAGATTTTCTTGGAAGTATTCTACGAAGAAAAATCGCTTGGCGTGATTACTACGCACTACACCAACCTAAAGTTATTGGTTGATGAATTGCCCTATGCTGCAAATGCCAATATGCAGTTTGACCGAAATAAGCTCTCCCCTACCTTTCAACTGGTTACGGGTGAAGCAGGGAGTTCCTTTACTTTTGAAGTCGCCCAGAAGAACGGAATCCCTTACAGTCTGATCAATCGAGCAAAGAAGAAAATCGAACGTGGAAAAGTCCGTTTTGATGCAACACTTGCCAAAATGCAACGCGAGCGCTCAACGATGGCAAAAAACACCAAAGACTTACAAAATGAAGCCCTAAAGTCTAAAAAGCAAAATCAGAAGTTAGAAACGCTGAATGCGAAAGTGAAAGCGAAATTGGAGAGTTACCAAACCCTTTTCGATCAAGACCAAAGGATGATTGTACTGGGGAACAAGGTAAATGAGCTCGCCGAGTCCTATTTTCTAAATGGCAAAAAACGACCCTTGGTTGCGGGACTTTTACAGCTTGTTGAATTTGAAAACGCAAAGCGAAAAAAGCAATCTGCTGCTGTGGTTCGCAAGAAAAAAGCTGAGAAGAAAAAGGTAAAAGTTGAAGTTGAGAAAAAAATTGAAAAGGTTCGGGAAAAGAAAAAAGAAAAGCCAAAAGTGGTGGTTAAAAAACGTCCAAAAGTACAATTTCATATCGGTGATCATGTTCGTTTATTTGAAGGAAAGGCCGTTGGCACCATTGATAGTTTAGAGAAAAACAAAGCCTTTATCAATTACGGGACGTTTACGACCCAAGTCCACACAGACGAATTAGAACTTGTCAAGCGATCTTAATGAACTCTCCCCAACATCATGTTGTTTTTATTGACGGTATCTGTGTATTATGCAATCGGCTATCGAGACTCTTAATCAGATTAGACGCAAAAAATCAGTTTTTATTTTCAACGCTTAATAGTGCCTATGCTAAGAAAACACTCGTTCAACCAAAAGAAGATTCAATTTTAGTATTCAGTCAAAAAGGGATTATTTATTCCAAAAGCAAAGCGATTCTGTTTATCATTCGCCAGCTTCCGTATGTCAAATGGATTGGCATATTGTTTCAAATCATTCCGACTTTTATCTTGGACCATTTATATGATATAATTGTAAAAAACCGATATAGATGGTTTGGAAAGCACGACGCCTGTCCGTTACTAACTCATGATCGATTTGTTCAAGAATAAATCTGTTGAGTCTTTCTATTTTACTATATTGCAGTTCAATATCCCAAATTG
>JAKMFI010000025.1 GCA_022425505.1 Flavobacteriaceae bacterium
ACAATGCACGCGATCCAATTCCCATGCTGATCGCGCCACGCGCTTTACCCTGAGCAATTTCTGGACGCAGATTGCTTGCACCATCTTCTCGTGAAAGTGCAATAAGCACACCCGCATTATCAAGAACGGCAACAGTAAGCGGATTCAACCCGTTTTCCTTTCGCCAGTTTAGCGCAAATTCGATGATTGACTGCGCCGTGTATAAATTTAATGTGCCCATCGTTTCACCTCGCATAACCCTATATAATTATGGTGTCTGAACCCACTAGCTAGTTGCACCTTGCGAAAAAGAAATACCATGTCTCATAATTGGCGACACGAGTGACAAAACCGTTTCACCTATTGCCATCCGATTTTTGCACCTGCAGCGATCAAACGTGGCGCATTGTTCAACGCATCACGCGCGAACCCTGCCGCACTTTTGTATTTCGCCATGAAATCGTTGCGCTCTTCTTCCGACACGACATCGTCGATGTTCTCGAAATTTCCGCCACACCGATCGTTCACCATGTTAAGCAAACCAAATGGCCCTGCATCGCGATTGCGTAAAACAAGGGCAGAGATCGGATCGCGCAATTCGGCATTATATGCCGCCAGTGCATCTGGGTTCACACCAAATTCCAAAAATTTCGCACCCATTGTACGCGCGTCGATAATAGCTTGGCTCGCGCCATTTGACCCGGTTGGATACATGGCATGGGCTGCATCCCCTAGTAGCGCAACTGGGCCATCAACCCAACTCGGTATTGGATCACGATCAATCATAGGATTTTCATACGCGACATCTGAACCCCGAATTAATGCAGGGACATCCAACCAATCATACTTCCAGTCTTCAAAATGCTGAATGAAGTCATCCACAGATGTTTGTCGATACCATCCCATATTTTGATAGGCATCTGGATCATCATGTGTGACTTCTGCGATCCAGTTGATCAACGATAATCCTGTTTCCGGATCAGGATGTGAAATTGGGTAAATCACCATTCGATGCGCATGCGTCCCAAGCCCCATAAAAGAGGATCCCGTGCGTACAGGTTTCGCCCAGGATGTTCCACGCCACATCAATACCCCACCCCAATGGATCGGCGGTTGATCTGGATACATCTGCGCACGTATGGCGGAATGAATGCCGTCTGCCGCGATCACCAAATCCGCTGTTTCTGTAACTGTGCCAGTTGTGGTTTCAAAGGTAACGCTTGCCCTGCCGTCTTCTTCAATGCGATAACTTTTTGCACGATGCCCTGAATGAAATGCGTCCGCACCCACAGCGTCCAAGAACCGATGATACAGGGCCATATGAAACTCACCGCGATGAACGGCGTACTGTGGCCAGTTATAGCCAGCGAAGCTACCCCGAGGCTCGGAATAGATATCCTGCCCCTGCATGCCAACCAATGCCCATTCTTTCACAGGCAAACCAACTGTATCGAGTAATTCAGGGCCAATGCCCAGTTCGTAAAGTTCTCGAACAGCGTTGGGTTGCAAATTAATACCAACGCCCAACGGCTTGAGGTTTCTAACAGACTCATAAACTGAACAACGCACACCGATTTGATGTAACGTTAACCCCAGCGCTAAGCCACCAATGCCCCCGCCAATAATTATAACACGCCGTTCACTCATCTGTTTCCCGTCTTTGCAATTCATTCGTCAGGCAGTGGGCCACATTTGGCAGCCATATTGTCAACCGTTATACATTATAACAAATTGTAACTCACTCAATAAAAAAAGACACCATAAAATCTTGGACCTGCGAAATTGAACCGCTGGAACAGGGCAGTTCAGTCAAAGCGCATAACTGCTAAGTTCAATCACATTCTGATCAAGGTCACAGATGTGTACAGAGTTTATCGCACTCAAAGCGCCAGTACGCGCTATAGCACCCTGCAAAATCTCAATATTATTGTCATTTAGATGTTTAATGAATTCTTCCAACCCACCATCACTTATGAAACAGAGGTCGGCTGAGCCAGACAATGGTGAAGCAGCCTTGGGCTCAATTTCCTCCCCAAATTTATGCAGGTTGATTTTGTGGTGCCCGGGGGCGCAACCATACTTTTCTAAAACACCACTTAATTATAGTTAGTTAGAAGACGCCAAGAATATTGAAGTGGTCCTAACAGCGGTCCCCACCTGCCATGGGCGGTATATTAACAACAATAACTTTTGGCATTTGAGCTGCTTACCATTTTAATAAATTGAGAGTATTTTGAAAATTCATATGTTAAAGTTCAATATCACGCATAAGCCTGTAGGTGAAACCATGGACCCAATTTGCGAAGCCTGTCTAGAAACAGCAGACCCAGCCGACCAGAAAGATATTGATGCTTTTATTGAAAGTTCGGAAGAATGGGTGCTCGTCGATGAAGACAACACTAGAAAACTCACGAAAGTTTACAAATTTGCAAATTTTCAAGAAGCACAAGACTACACACATAAAGTCAGTAGGCTTGCAGAGGATGTCGGTCACCATCCGGTGATAGTGCTACAATGGGGGTCTGTACGAGTGACTTGGTGGAGCCATAAAATAAAAAATATCCATCCACTGGACTTAATTTTAGCGGAGAGATGCGACGTTGCTTACAACAAAGTGAAGCAAATCCATGTCTAAAAATCAGCAACAGTAATAGTATGTGATAATGTTTTCCACTGCTGGTCAACCTTATCCAAAGCTTGCAAGTCTATTTTTAGGTCAGCTTCCCAGTAGCGCCCGGAACTGATAAAATACCCAAGAGAATTTTCTTGGTCGAGTATACTTTGCACGCTCGCGTTATTTATTAATAAGTGGGAAGGGTTATCGTCAATATTTCGACTGCGTCTCGGAAAGCAAAGTTTTGAACTCTGATCTGAAAGGTTATAAGTACTGCAGCCGTTACTAGCAGCTAAGCACATAAAACGAGCAGACTTTGCATACAAATCTCTCAAGGTAAAATCTTCACGCAATGGATCTGGGCTACCCTCTCCGTAGAAATGAGTTTTACCGGTGTAAGGGTAAACCATATCACAACCGAGGACATGTATTTCTGAGGGTAAATGCTCGCCTAATGCCCAATATAGCGCTGTGAACGCCATGGTGCCACCTGCATATATGAACCCACCAAATTCATTTTGTCTTCGAACGAAAAGCTTTTCATCGATCGGTCGTTGGCCGTTTGCATAACGCATTGGCTTATTTTCTTGGGGAAAATCATATGGAAAAATATGTTCCGTCCAGGATCCCAAAACCTGCCAAGCATTATTTATTACAATAATTTCGTCATAACAGCTTAAATCAATATCATTAACCGCAACAACATTTGGGGCAGAGCCAAGTATCAATACTTTGGAGGAATTTTGTTGTGGCGCCACGCTGAGATATTTCCTATTTCTTCTTTCGAGCTAAGTTACTTCTGAAGCAAGGATAATTCAATAAGGGCACGCGTTGTTATCTGATAGAATTGTATCATCAGTCGAAACATTTGCTAGAGACGAGGAGACTCAACTCAGGGTTTTAATGGAGCAATTTTCGAAGCCAGAAATCTGTAATTGGGTCCATCAATATTTTAATCGACACAAGCAATATATTACAGGAATTAAATTCGTACTCACTAACGTGTGCTACTCAAAAATTATTGAAGGCACCTTATACATGCACATAGAACGTGTCTGTTATGATCGTGAGTTCTATGATGGCTTAAGAGAAGCATATCAATTAGCAAAATACGACCATGTAAAAGTACCAGAATTCCTAGAGATGTGGATCGCGGAAACGATTTCACCAGGCCATCGTCCACCAAAATATAACCACAAAATGTCAAATATTGATTTTTTCCATCATGTGGTTTGCCAGTGTATTAACAAGTCAGCACGTTTTACCCAATTTCCTGCGGTGAAGGCTGCTAATTGCGAGTGCGACAGTCAATCTATAGCCGAAATTATTTCTGAGGAATTAGAGCTAGCATATAATGATGTAAAAAATATTTGGCTCAAACGTGATCCACAATGGTTCCCGAACTAAACTGGATATTCAAGAACTGTGTTTTCTCACTTGGTTGTAAACACAGTGTTGGACCCCGGAATCTCTCCCCTGAAACACTCGAAAAAGTGTGTGTTTCGTTTTGACGATTGGCGTGATCCAAACCGATGTTGATATGACCGTAATAGTTTGAGCGACCAGCAAAACCT
>JAKMFI010000035.1 GCA_022425505.1 Flavobacteriaceae bacterium
GATGCCTACATCACCGCAGATCTGAAATATCACGATTTTTATGAAGGAAATCAAAGTTTCTTACTTGTGGACGCTGGGCATTACGAAACAGAGCAGCACACAAAAAAGTTAATCCTTAACCATCTTATAGAAAAATTGCCTAATTTTGCCATTCTTTTATCGGAAGTAGATACGAATCCAATTAAATATCTGTAAGCATGGCAAAAAAAACTGAGATTTCTGTAGAAGAGCGTCTGCGGGCGCTATATGATTTACAACTTATCGACGCACAAATTGACAAAATTCGGAGCGTTCGCGGTGAACTCCCTCTTGAAGTAGAGGATTTAGAAGACGATGTCGCTGGATTAACCAAACGTGTTGAAAATACCAATACAGAAATCAAGGCCTATGACGATGAGATCAAGGTCAAAAAAAATGCCATTGAAACTTCAAAAGGGCTGATCAAAAAATACGGCGAGCAACAAGAGAATGTTCGTAACAATCGCGCTTATGAATCTTTAAATAAAGAAATTGAATATCAAGAGCTTGAAATTCAACTCTCCGATAAGCAGATTAATCAACTCAAAGAATTAATCGAAAAAAAGAAAGAGGAGTTGGCACAAGCAGAGGAGAAACTCGGAGAAAGAGAAAACCACCTCAAAAACAAAAAAGAAGAACTCGACGCCATCTTAGCAGAAACGCAAAAAGAAGAGGACTTGCTTCTTAAAAAATCAGCAGAATTTGAAAAGAAAGTAGAAGAGCGTTTAGTCGCTGCCTACAAAAGGATACGATCTTCCGTACGAAACGGTCTGGCCGTAGTTCCCATTGAACGTGGTGCTTCAGCGGGTTCTTTCTTTACCATTCCACCACAGGTCCAGCTTGAAATCGCTTCTCGGAAAAAAATCATTACCGATGAGCATAGCGGGCGTATCCTCGTCGATGCAGAGCTTGCCCAAGAAGAGCAAGAAAAAATACAAGCACTATTTAGCTCGTAAATCAATTCCGCTTACTATTTTTGTAACAAAACCCAAGGTTTTTGTTACATTTGATATATCAACCATTGTCTAAACTTGTTGGACTAAAAAGTTTTATATGTCAATCCCCCAACCCATACAGATTTGGCCAAACCATGACCAAATCATATCAGCCTATTATCAGTTAAGCGCTGATAAACTCACCAAAAAAACAGTCGAAAACAAACAAGGGGTAATCAGTGATTCCGGTGCACTTGTTGTACAAACAGGGAAATTTACAGGTCGTTCTCCAAAAGACCGATATCTTGTCCAAGACGACGTGACCTCTGAACAGGTTTGGTGGGGAAATATCAATATTCCATTCTCACCCCAAAACTTTGATTCTCTTTATAAAAAAATGTTGGCATCACTGACAAACAAAACTCTATATGCAAGAGATGTATTTGCAGGGGCTGACAAACGATACCGCATTGGCATACGAATCTTCAATGAAACCCCCTGGGCCAATCTATTTGTGCACAATATGTTTATTCAACCCAACGCCAAGGAATTGGAAAACTTTCAGCATGACTGGCTCGTACTCAACATCCCCAGTTTTCGGGCTGATCCAAAAATTGACCACACAAGACAGTCCAACTTTACCATTGTCAATTTTTCCAAAAAGGTTATTCTTATCGGTGGCAGCGGATATACTGGGGAAATCAAAAAGTCTATTTTTTCGGTAATGAATTTCACCTTGCCTACAACAGAAAACGTATTGCCCATGCATTGCTCTGCTAATGTGAATTCTGATGGAACTACTGCTATATTTTTTGGCCTTTCTGGAACTGGAAAAACAACCCTTTCAACAGATGCAAAACGCGAATTGATCGGAGACGATGAACACGGTTGGACTCCAGACAACAAAGTTTTTAATTTTGAAGGAGGTTGCTATGCCAAGGTCATCGATTTATCACGACAAAAGGAACCCGATATTTTTGATGCGATAAAAAAAGGTGCGTTGCTTGAAAATGTCGCCATAGACAAATACGGGCATGTTGATTATCGCGATACAACCATCACACAAAACACACGAGTTAGTTATCCCTTGCATCATATTCGCAATACGGCAACTCCATCTATCGGAGAGCAAACCAAGCATATTTTTTTCCTAACGGCTGATGCCTTTGGCGTACTTCCACCGATTACCATGCTAAATCCCGATCAGGCCGCCTATCATTTTATCTCGGGGTACACCGCTAAAATTGCAGGGACAGAAGAGGGAATCCTAAGACCACAACCCTCTTTTTCCGCTTGCTTTGGCGCACCATTTATGCCCCTTCACCCTGGCACTTACGCGAGTCTTTTGGCAAAAAAAATTGAAGAAAACCAGATTTCTGTTTGGCTCATCAATACGGGCTGGACTGGTGGACCGTATGGCGTTGGACATCGCATTCTTTTGCAACATACCCGTTCGATGATTGAGGCCGCTCGAACAGGTCTTCTCAATCCAAACTACAACTATACAAACTATCATATTCACTCTGTGTTTGGCATTGCTCAACCCAGAGCATGCCCCGGAGTCCCAGATTCGATTTTAAGTCCTCGACAGACCTGGGATGACGATGAAGCGTTTTACAAGCAAGCGCATAAGCTCGCAAGGGCATTTCACAGTAATTTTAAGCAATTTGAAGACAAGGTGTCAAAAAAGATTTTGAGTGGTGCTCCCCACTTTAGGTAAAAGGCTTGCTTATCGCATAGTCAACAAACGACTTTATCGAATTGGGATTTCGTAAAGAATCCAAACGCAAGACATTGTCTATTGATGCGCCCATCAATAGTCGCTTGATGGGAATTTCAACTTTTTTCCCACTTAAGGTATACGGGATATCTAAAACACGAATGATATGATCTGGCACGTGTCGCGGAGAGCATTGCTCCCTGAGTTGAGTCCTGATCTCTTTTTCATCGATTTCTACCCGTGATACAACAAACAAAAGCAAAGAATCTTGTTTTTCATTGGTGAGATGAATTACTAGACTGTCTTCTAGATTTTCGCACGTATTTAGCGAATTATATATCTCTGCCGTTCCGATACGAACACCTTGTCGGTTTAGAGTGGCATCAGAGCGTCCATGAATAATAAAACTTCCTGTATCGTTTTCGGTCGCCCAATCGCCGTGATTCCAAACTTGTAGATACATCCCATAGTAGCTCGCTTGCATCAAACGATTGTCCTGATCACCCCATAACCCAATCGGCATGGATAAGAATGGCTTTGACAGTACCAATTCGCCCGCTTGATTGAGAATTTTATCACCAATTGTGTTCCACACTTCGACTGGAGCGCCGAGCATTTTACATTGGATTTCTCCAGGAATGACCTTGATTTCGGGCTGACCGCCAACAAAAGCGGTACAAACGTCTGTTCCGCCACTTAAGGAAATCACCTGCGTGTTGGGAAAGCGTTGTTGTAATGATCGGCAAGTATCGGCTGACATTGGAGAGCCCGTTGAACCAATCGTTTTGAGATGTTGAAAATCGAGCCTTTCGATTTCCGAAAAAGCTTGATCTGCATGGTACTGAAAATAAACAGCACCATGACCAAAATGATTGATCCTTGCTTGATGGGCAAAATCCCATAGTGTAGATTCCTTTGGGTGATTTGGTGCGCCATTGTACAAGCATAGCGTGGCACCACACAACAAACTCGACAAAGCATAATTCCACATCATCCATCCTGTGGTGGAATTCCAAAAATATCGATCCCCTTCGCAAACGTCTTGATGAATAGCGAGTGCCTTTTGGTGCTCCAGAATCATCGCTCCTGTACCATGAACAATCGCTTTTGGTTTTCCTGTTGTCCCTGAGGAAAACAAGACCCAAATCGGATCAGAAAATGACACTGGAGTCAGTTGAAGTTCGTTGTCATTGGTGCCAGAATCGTCAAAAGAATTGAATTCACAAAGGTCTACAAACCCACAGTTTTGCAGACCCTCTTGCAAGGCGGCAACGCTTTGGCTGATATCAAAATGTTTGCCTTTATAGGAGTAGCGTGAATGCACAAAAAGGACTTTTGGCTGCAATTGTGAAAAACGATCAAGGACAGCATCGGAGCCGAAATCGGGTGAACAAGAAGACCAAACTGCACCCAAACCATTGACAGCCAAAAAGGCAGCAATCGTTTCAGGGGCACTGACACAGTAGGCCGCTACACAATCTCCTTTTTGAACGCCCAAGGCAAGAAGCTGTTGCTGAATATGAACTGTTTTGTTTTGCAGAGCTTGCCAACTGATTTCAGTCAATGGATCGATTTCGCTTTGATAAATAAGGGCTGGTCGATCATGTGAAAATTGAGAAAAAACATGCTTTGCATAGCTGATCTCTGCCCCCGTAAACCAAGTGGTTTCCCAAGGGTTTTCAGAAAGATTCATTACTGATGACCATGGCTTATCAAATAAAATGGAGAAAAATCGGCAAATCGATTCCCAAAACGCAGCTTGATGGGTTACACTCCAAGTGTGAAGTTCTTGGTAATCGGAAAAAGAAAATTGGCTCTCCTGCTGTAGGAATTGAATATATCTTTGGTAATTTGATAATTTGATTTTGGACATCATGATACGAATGTAAGTAAACAGCTTTAATTCAAAAAGGTTTAAACACCCTTTTATAACCCTAAGAAAATACCATACTTTTACAATATTAAAATAACTTTTAAAGTTTACAGATAAACGATTTTGAATGACAACGAACGTATTGTATATGCGCATTAAAAAGAGTGTGTCGTCTTTTTAAAAGTAATTTCCCAACAAACGGGCTAATCAAAAATATGTTAAAACAAAAAAAAGTAATTGTATCCTTAACTTCTTTTCCAGCTGCAATAACCTATGCTAAGGATGCAATTAAGTCTATTTTAGCAGGCAATACTTTGCCCGATAAAGTGGTTCTATATCTTACGTTTTCACAATTCAAAGACAGTAAAATTCCCATAGAACTTATGGCTTTAGCTAACAACAATCCGTTGTTTGAAATTAGGAATTACAATGAAGATATTCGTTCATATCGAAAATTGATTCCAGCGCTGAAAGATTTTCCAAACGATATAATCGTAACTGTCGATGATGATGTGAAGTATCATAAAAATATGTTGCGAGATTTGCTTTACCTACATAAACAAATTCCAGATGTTATTATTGCCAATCGAGCCAAAAAAATAAAACTGAATGCGCCATATCGTCAATGGAAAAAATATCGTTGGTACCATTTTTTTACAAACAGGCTAAATTTTAGTTTTAAAAATATACAAACAGGTGTTGGAGGTGTTTTGTATCCTCCAAATTCGTTGGATCAGGAAATGATGGATTCCGATATGTTTAAAGAAATAGCACCAACAACAGACGATATATGGTTTTGGGCTGCTGCAGTAGCTAATGGCACCTATATTCTTCCTTTTCCATTTGGGAAACACAACAAACCTCGTGGCTTAAAAAAACCGAAAAACTTATCATTAAAAACCGTTAATTTTAAAACAGGTACTGACTTGAATCGAATTGGGCTTGAAAAAATACTCGAAAAATATAGTACAATAAGGGAAAGAATTGAAAATGAAAGGTGATACCCCCAGTATTGACTTAGTTTATCTATGGGTAGATGGCAACGACCCAAAGTGGCAGGCAAAGCGCAATGCTTTTTTTGGAAGAAAAGTGGAAAATTCATCATCAAATTTCAATGGTCGTTATGTCAACAATGATGAGTTAAAATACAGCTTGCGTTCCGTTGAAAGATATGCGCCTTGGATAAGGAAAATTTTTATTGTTACCGATAATCAAAAGCCAAAATGGCTCAATATTTCGAATCCTAAAATCCAAATTATAGATCAAAATGACATATTGCCGCATAAAAGTTTGCCATGTTTTAACTCAAATGTACTAGAACATTTTTTATATAAAATGCCCAATCTTTCGGAGCATTTTCTATTATCAAATGATGATATGTTTCTTAACAAAACTGTCTTATCAACCACTTTTTTTGCAAAGGACGGATTCCCTATTATACGGCTTATCAGAAAACCATTTCGAAGATTTCGTTGGTTTTTACGGGAACAAATTTTCAAAAAGCCTCACAAACTATATAGTAAAGCTTTATTTAATGCTGCTGAATTAGTGAAACAAAAATTTGGTTTTTTTTACAACGGATTACCACATCATAATATAGATAGTTATTTAAAAAGCGACTGTATACGTGTTGCAGAGCAAATTTTCAAAAATGAAATTGATCTTACGAAAATGAATCACATTCGTAATGCAAATGATGTCCAGCGCATTGTTTATTCATATGTAGCTTTAGCTAAAAAGCGTGGGCATTTACGCTATGTTTCCAATGTTGAGTCACTACATGTTCATATCCAAAAAGATAGGCATTATGAAAAACTTAAAAAATTTAACCCAACATTTTTTTGTATGAATGATACTGAATATGCTGATGACAACGACCGCATGAAGTTAAAAATGTGGTTGAACACCCGCTTCCCTGAAAAATCAGAGTTTGAGAAGTGAAAGGAATACATAAAAATTTATTGTAAGACATGTATGGCACCTAATATATCTTACAATGACCAGTGTAAATTTTCTTTACCCTAGTTGAAGTATAAAACTTATATATCCAAGATTACGATTTACTTCCAAATCGCTGTTTAATTGTTGGGTATTTTTTCATAATACTTTCAATAACTGTACGGTTCACATCAATATTTGAAAACACATTCGTGCTTCTTAAAGAAACTTTTGATGGTTTTCCAAGGTCGGGTTGACGCCAAAAGCCAAATGGTATAGGTGCTATTTTGGTTCCCTTTGCAACTGCTGCAGCCCAAAACCATATATCGTCTACAGTTGGAGCCAACTGCATAAATACCTCAGACTTTAGCATTTCTTCGGATAACGAATGAGGTGGATATAAAACGCCACCAACTCCGGTTTGTAAATTTCTATAACTCGGTCTAAAACTGCGTGTTAATAAACTGATGCGCTTATAACATTTCCATTTTCTATACCTCGCATTCAACTTTATCCGTCTTATACGATGTCCAATGATCGCCTTAGGGTATTTCTTATGGCGGCTCAATAGGCACTTTAGCATATTCTTATGATAATGTACATCGTCATCGATCGTTATTATAATATCATTTGGAAAATCTTGTATTGCGGGGATTAACTTGGTATATGAGCGAATGATCTGATTGTAAAATCGAACTTCAAAAATTGAATTTAGAGTTAATAAATCTTGAAGGTCTGATGGAATTTTGCCACTAGGAAACTGTTGAGCCGTCAAGTAAAGCACTATTTTATCTGGAAGAAATGAACCCGCCAAAATAGACCGTATTGCCCGAGCGGCAAAAGGTAACGCCTCAGGAAAAGAAGTTAATGATACAATGATTTGTTTATTTTGCATTGTAAATCTAAAGTTCAAAACTCGATTTCTCCGGCAAAATACTTTCAAAAGCGTCTTTAATATTTTGAATAACCTGTTCGTAATTACGGATACGAACATTGTCATTTAAACATATAAGTTTGTAAGATTGGTCTCGAATCACCTGTAAAGCTTTTTGTTGTTTTGGCTGTACCATGAGCGCAAACATTTTGGTGTCACTATAGGTGTTGTAAGGCGTAAAATTACCAGTGCACATTTGCCAAGCACGAAATAATTCAGGGGTATAATCGGTTACTGTACGAAATCTGTTTGCCGAAGTTTCTGTTAATTCTTTTTCGCAGTGTTTCCATACGTCTTCAAACATACTTTTTAAAAAAGGTTGTGCATTGTGAGGTGTTCGTAACGTAATAAACTTTGAATAAAACTTCATCACATAATTCATCCACAATTTTTTTCCGTAGATCGGGTTGTACCACTTATCTTGAAAGCGACTCATGACCTCTTTTTTGTCAAAATGTTGATTAATGAGTCTAATGTTATTCTTGATACGTATGTACCATTGCGACCAATTTGGGTTGTATTGAAAAATGGAAATATCGCAGGGCAAACCATTTTGAAAAAATCGACTTTTATCTAAATGATTTATAATGTAAAAGTCATCATTAAAATATACAAAATACTCTGACAGATCAGGGATTTTATGCAAATAACGTTCAATAACGACGGAGTTGTAGCTGGGTAAAAACTGCTCTGGAATAAAATTTTTGTGGTTGACAAGGTTGATTTTTGGATGATTTTCATCCAACCATTCAGGCTTTTGTCCACAGGTGACAAAATGTATTTTGCGTACCCAAGGGGCAAATTTTTCAACACCGCGAAACCAGAATTTCAATAAACCGTAATCCCGAAAGCGTGCCTTAGAAACAGAGTTCTTTTCATTTTCTGTTTTGTTTGAATACTTGACAAAATCACGTTGCCACTCAGCGTCATTCATATCCACCCAAGTAATTACAAAATCTATTTCCATAAAGTATGTGGTCCTTCAATTAATTGTGACACCTGTAAACAAATATAAGTTAAATCTAAGCGTGTTCTGTTTAATAGAAATACCCTTTAAGTAAAGTTTATATGTGAAACTATAGTTTAAACTTTAAATAATATATTTTTGTTAGATACAATCGAAAAGCAACAACATTTCGATTTCAGATTTATGTTTACAAGGAAATATCCGTTTTATCTAACCCTTTGTGCAATCGCCAAAAACGAAGGTCGCTATTTACAAGAATGGATTGAATACCACAAGATGTTGGGTGTTGAAAAGTTCTTTATCTACGACAACGAGAGCGCCGATAATACTCGAGAGATATTGCAACCTTATATCGATTCTAATTTAGTAGAGTACTGTTATTTTCCTGGAAAGAAAATGCAACTTAAGGCTTATGCCAACTGTGTGAGAAAGCATAAACGCCACACGAAGTATTTGGGTTTTTTGGATATAGATGAATTTATCGTACCGATCAAGCACAAAACCATACCAGATTATCTGCGTAGTTTAGGTAGGTTTTCAGGCATTCAAATGAATTGGTTGGTCTATGGTAGTGGCGGAGCCAAAAAAAGAGAAAAAGGATTTGTTATGGAACGGTTTAAAGACCATTCTTTACCCGACCAGAAACTTAATCGTCATATAAAAGTCATTCTTAACCCCAGATTGATTTTACGTTTTTTTTCGGCGCATCGACCTGTTATTCTTGGTAGATATATTGATTCGAATGGAAATATCACTAAAAAACGTTTTTGGGATAGAACACCCGTATCAAATCAAATACGTATCAATCATTATGCGATAAAAAGTTACGAGGAATTTTTGGAAAAACGCAGTCGTGGAAGGGCAAGATTTGACAGAAAACGAGGTTTAGATTATTTTGATAACTACGACCTAAACGATATTAGAAACGATTCTATAATGGATAAATATGTCGTTGAATTAAAGAAAAGGATTTAATTTATATAGCGTTCATTATAGGATTATATAAAATTAGTGAGGAGAGTTAAAAAATCTCAACTTTTAAAGCTGAGGATAAAAATGTGGGCGCGAAGGGATTGACCTTCCCTCTCCGACCGCTCCTGCAAATGTAACTTCCTGTCCTTGCAGTCCAGACGTTTTAAACAACAAAGCGCAATCAAGTAAAATTTGTTGCGCTTTTTATGAATTAAAACGTAAAAAAGTTAAGCTTGATTGTGGGCGCGAAGGGATTCGAACCCCTGACCCCTTGGGTGTAAACCAAGTGCTCTGAACCAACTGAGCTACGCGCCCTAGCGGTTGCAAATATAGTCTCTTTTTTTGAACATCAAAGGGATTTATATCACTTCTGCAACGACAAATAAACTCCCACAAACAAGGATGATGTCCGAAGGGGATGCCATCGTTTTTGCAGCATTTAAAGCGTCTGAAGCCGACGTATAGGGTTTCCCGTTATATCCAAAACAATTGGCCTCCGCAAACAACTGATCAACTGCCTTTGCACGAACGACCTTAGGGCTACAAAAATAATAGTTCGCATCCTTGGGTAGGTATTGCTGAATTTGTTTAAAATCTTTATCCTCTACCATACCAAATACAATATGGAGATGGTCATAGGTCATTGATTGCAGTTGATTTATCACAGCTCCAATTCCCGCTTCATTATGCGCAACATCAGCAATCACAGTTGGTGAGTCCGCTATGATCTGCCATCGACCCTGAAGACCTGTGTTTTTAGCAACCGCTTGCAGCCCCTCTCGAATATGGTTTTCATTAACATCAAATTCTGCGAGGGCTTGTAGAGCCATGTATGCAGTGGCAAGATTTTCTTTCTGATAATCTCCGAGCAAATCTGTCGCATAAGCTTCGGTTTGATTCGCAAAAAATACAGGTGAGGATAAAGATTTGGCTTTGTCAACAATCACGTTTTGCACCGATTCCTTATTCTGACCCAGGACAACAGGCACATTCTCTTTGATAATCCCTGCCTTTTCCGCAGCAATTGCTTCAATGGTATTTCCCAAAAACTGCTGGTGATCCTTGCTGACATGGGTAATGATTGATAAAATGGGGGTGATGATATTGGTAGCATCAAGTCGTCCGCCCAAGCCAACTTCAATAATGGCAACATCCACTTGTGTCTTCGCAAAGGACGAAAACGCGATGCCAACTGTCGCTTCAAAAAACGAGTAGTTCCCCGTTTCAAGTGTTTCGAGGTTTTCACTGACAAAATCAACAACAATATCTTTATCAATGGGTTGTCCATTGATTTTGATTCGCTCTCGAAAGTCCTTTAAATGGGGAGAGGTATAAAGTCCGACTGTGTGTCCAGCTGTTTGGAGTACCGACGCCAACATATGCGCAGTAGAGCCCTTGCCATTGGTTCCAGCAATATGGATGCACTTAAAGCTAAGATGGGGATTTCCCAACACAGTACTCAAGCGATTCATTTGATCCAATCCCAAACGCATGGCTGGCGCACCAACCCGTTGATACATGGGCAAGCGTTTGAACAACCAAGCGAGGGTTTGGTTGTAATTCATTTACATCAAAATGTAATCTCTAAACAGTATAAAGGTTAAATAACCAGAAACAGAGCCAACAAGTGCTAGAAAAGAAATGTTTTTCAAATACCAGAAAAAGTTGATTTTCTCCATACCCATGGCAACAACGCCGGCTGCTGATCCAAAAATAATCATACTCCCACCTGTCCCGGCAGCAAATGCGATGGCATGCCAAAGCGGATGATCAATCGGCTCTGAAAACATTCCCATGCTTGCAGCGACCAATGGAACATTGTCGATAATAGCAGAGATAAATCCAAAGATTGCAACTACGATATCGGAATTGGGAATTGCAGCATTCAGGTCTTGTGCAAATCCAAACAACAAACCTAGAGATTCAAGAGCGGCAACAGCCATCAAAATCCCTAAGAAAAATAGGATGCTTGGCATCTCAATTTTTGTCAATGCCACGTGGACTGGATTGTGGTGCGTGTGGTTATCAGAGTTTGACTTGGCTTCTACAAAAGCTTTGGAACGACTGTAAACTTCAGCAAAAACAGAGACCACAGCAAGCGAAAGCATCATCCCAACATAGGGTGGTAAATGAGTTACTGTTTTGAAAATCGGAACAAATAAAATCGACCCAAGTCCAAGATAAAGCATCGTTGGGCCTTTTGGCGTCAACTCGATTTTTTCGTTAATCTTATCAATTTCTCCTCTGAAAATTTTGTAGCGACTTGCGATAAAGGTGGGTACGATCATACAAACCAAAGAAGGTACAATTAGATATTTTATTAACTCAGGGGTCGTTACTTTTTTACCAATCCACAACATTGTGGTGGTGACATCCCCAATAGGAGACCATGCACCACCAGCGTTGGCAGTGACGATGATCATACCGGCAAACCACAACCGAAGGTTTCGATCGTGAATCACTTTTTGTAGGATGGTTACAAGAACAATGGTAGCAGTCAGGTTATCAATAATCGCTGAAAGAACAAAAGCCAAACAAGCAAAAATCCAAAGTAAGCGGACCTTATTTCGTGTTCGGATAAACTGTTTGATTGTCGCAAAACCATTAAAATAATCAATGATTTCAACGATCGTCATCGCACCCAAAAGAAAGACAAGAATCTCTGCTGTTTTACCCAGATGGTGTAAAAGGGCTTCTTCGATGTGCGTCGGCAATAGTTGTTTATTGACCGCATCGATATCAAACACATCCAAGTGACCCAAGGCAATCATCGCCCATAAAATGGCCATCATGGCAAGTGCAGGAATAAGTTTGTCGATGTGAATGTTATGCTCAAGCGTGATTGCGAGGTAACCAAGTACAAATACTATAATAATGATCGTTTCCATATATCAATTTTGTGGAATCAAATATACTACCTCGTTTTAATTTTCGCCAAAAAACTTACGTTAGTTTTAAGTAGGCCATATTGAGAGATTTTGCAAAACACCCCCTCATTTTATATAGGTATAAAATCAATGTTTTTACAGTTTTGTTTGCAACCCCTCAATTTTAGGGGTTTTAAATTTCGAATTTTCTATTTTTTGATGATTTCACAATATCAACTATAGATAGTACGAAATAAGTATTTATTTTCGCTTTTCCTTAAAAATATTGTATTTCTTCATTCCATCAGATGCAATGTTATTAGAATATCACAAACCGATGGATATATTTGAGACGCTATGATGATAAAACAAGGACTTTACGACCCCCAATTTGAGCATGATAACTGTGGCGCAGGCTTTATTTGTAGCTTGGCAGGTAAGCGCACAAATGATATCATCCACAAAGCACTTGATATTCTCGTCAAACTGGAACATCGGGGTGCGGTGAGTGCAGATGGAAAGACCGGAGATGGGGCTGGTATCCTAATCGATATTCCACATGACTTTCTACAGCAAGTCTGTGATTTTGATTTGCCAGATCCAACAACCTATTCCCTTGGTATGGTGTTTTTACCCACCAAAGAAAATCAACGACAGTTTTGTATAGACACCCTCAATGAGGAGTTCGAAAAACAGGGGCTTGAAGTCATCGGATGGAGAGAAGTTCCGACAAATCAAATGGTTGTCGGAGAGATCGCTGGACGTACACTACCCCACATTGAGCAAGTCTTTGTTCGTACTGCGGAAGGCGTAACCCTCAACGAAAAAGAACTCAACACAAAGACATATATCGCGCGAAAAATTGCAGAACACAAGGTTCATGCAACCAAAATGTCGCAAGCCAGTTATTTTTATTTGCCGAGTTTATCAACACGAACGCTGATTTACAAAGGCCTACTGGTTCCAGAAGACATTGAACGATTTTATACGGATTTGACCGATAAGCGCGTGGTAACACGACTCGCATTAGTCCACCAGCGTTTTTCTACCAACACCTTTCCCACTTGGGATTTGGCGCAGCCCTTCCGCTACATGTGTCACAATGGGGAAATCAATACCTATCGCGGGAATCTCAACCGCATGAAAGCACGTGAGGAGCTTCTGAAAAGTGACTTTTTTGGAGATGATATCCAGTCCATTCTTCCAGTCGTCTTAAACGGAAAATCGGACTCTGCGTCTATGGACATGGTCGTTGAACTGTTACTGCATTCAGGTCGATCGCTGCCCGAAGTCATGATGATGATGGTTCCTGAGGCATGGGAAAAGCACAAAAGCATGGACCCCGTAAAAAAAGCATTTTACTCTTTTAATTCCTGTATCATGGAGCCCTGGGATGGTCCTGCGTCTATTCCATTCACAGATGGGAATTATATCGGAGCCCTACTCGACCGAAACGGCTTGAGACCCTCTAGATACACCGTGACAAAAGACGGATATGTCGTGATGTCTTCTGAGACTGGCGTTACGGAAATCGAACCTAAAAATGTAGCCACTCATGGACGCCTAGAACCAGGTCGTATGTTTCTTGTGGATATGAACGAAGGGCGCATTGTTGAAGACAAAGAAATTAAAGACATTATTTCCTCAAAACAACTCTATCAAAAATGGCTGGACGAGAATCTGTTGGCTTTAAAAGACGTTCCTTACACTAGTAACAAAACACCGCAAGAGCAAACGAACTATTTGCAAAGACTTAAAGGTTTTGGATATACAGAAGAAGATATCAAAACCTTGATTATCCCGATGATGTCGGCGGGCAAAGAAGCCATTGGGTCAATGGGAACAGATACACCACTCGCTGTGCTTTCCCACAAGCCACAACTGCTTTATAACTATTTCAAGCAGCTTTTTGCACAAGTAACCAATCCTCCACTTGATGGAATCCGAGAAGAGATTGTAACCGATACCTCACTTTCCATTGGCAGTGATTACAATTTGTTTTCGGTCGACCCCATACACGCTAAAAAATTACGTATCCAAAATCCGATTATTTCTAACGAAGATTTGGATAAAATCAAATTTATCAAACACCAAGATTTTCAAGCTGCGTCAGTTTCTGTTTTATACAATGTCGAAAAAGGACACAACGGACTGCAACAAGCGATTGAAAATGTTATCAGTCAAGTCAAGGAAAAAGTTAGTGAAGGAGCAAACATCATCATTTTATCAGATCGTGGAGTAAATCGCGACCAAGCACCTATCCCTATGTTATTGGCTTGCTCTGCCGTTCATCACGGATTGGCCAAGCATGGTATGCGTTCTAAGTTTGGAATTGTAATTGAATCTGCAGAACCTCGTGAACCGCATCATTTTGCAACCTTGTTTGGGTACGGTGCTAGCGCGATCAACCCTTATATGGTCAATGAAATTATTGACAATTTAGTCCGATCTCAAGATCGCATTCAAATCACGACTGATCAAGCCATTGAGAACTTCAATAAGGCCATCGCTAAAGGATTGGTCAAAATCATGAATAAAATTGGAATTTCCACACTTCACTCCTATCGCGGTGCGCAAATTTTTGAAGCACTTGGTTTGAATCAGAAATTCATCGATGAATTCTTTTGCAATACGCCTACACGTATTGAGGGAATTGGGCTGTTTGAAGTCGAAAAAGAAATCTCTCTTCGTCACCACCAGGCCTTTGCTAATGAAGAAGCTGCTGAGAGTCAGGATTTGGAAATTGGTGGAAGCTATCGCTGGAGACGGAATGGAGAAGCACACATGCTCAATCCTGCCACCATTGCGAAGTTGCAAGTGGCAACCCAACAAAATAAGTTTGAAAGCTATGAAGAGTTTGCCAAGTTGGTCAATGACCAATCAAGGCAATTGATGACCATACGCGGTATGTTTTCTTTTGACGACCTTGATCCCATTCCGATTGAGGAAGTCGAACCTTGGACAGCGATCGCGAAACGCTTTAAAACAGGTGCGATGTCACTGGGTTCCATCAGCGAAGAAGCTCATGAAACATTAGCAAAAGCCATGAACCGCATTGGCGGGAAAAGCAATTCTGGTGAAGGAGGAGAAGACCCACGACGATTTACAAGGGATGAAGATGGAGACTGGCGCAACAGTGCGATCAAGCAAGTTGCATCTGGCCGTTTTGGTGTTTCCTCCCATTATTTGGCCAATGCACAAGAGATTCAAATCAAAATGGCGCAGGGTGCAAAACCAGGTGAAGGCGGGCAACTTCCAGGTCCAAAAGTCAATCCATATATTGCGTCTGTACGGAACTCTACCCCTTATGTCGGGTTGATTTCACCTCCGCCACACCACGATATTTACTCCATTGAAGATTTGGCACAACTTATTTACGATTTGAAAAATGCCAATCAAGAAGCTCGCGTTAATGTCAAGTTGGTTTCTGAAATTGGTGTTGGAACCATTGCTGCTGGTGTTGCGAAGGCTAAAGCAGATGTAATTTTAATTTCGGGATATGACGGTGGAACTGGCGCATCACCACTCACCTCATTAAAGCATGCTGGGCTGCCGTGGGAACTGGGGATTGCCGAGGCACAGCAAACGCTTGTCTTAAATGACCTGCGCGGGCGCATTGTATTGGAATGTGACGGTCAGATGAAAACGGGTCGAGACGTGGCAATTGCCTGTCTGCTCGGTGCTGAAGAATTTGGTTTTTCAACTGCACCACTCGTCGCAACAGGGTGTATTATGATGCGTGCTTGTCACCTGAATACCTGTCCAGTCGGAATCGCGACACAAGACCCAGAGCTTCGCAAAAACTTTAAAGGAAAGCCCGAACATGTTGTAAATTATATGCACTTTGTCGCTGAGGAGTTGAGAAGCATCATGGCCCAACTTGGATTTAGAACTGTTGATGAAATGGTGGGACAAAGCCAAAAGTTGAATATGAGCGATGCGATTGACCACTTTAAGGCCAAGGGCATTAATCTATCGAGCATCTTACACAAGCCCGATATGGAAACGGGAACTCCCGAAAGAAATGTTGAAAAGCAAGATCACAAGCTAGAGAACGTTCTTGACTTTACGCTGATTTCTCAGGCAAGCAAAGCCATTGAAAAATTAGAGCCGCAAACCCTAGCGTTTGCCATTCACAACACCGATCGAAGTGTAGGGGCGATTTTAAGTAATGAAATCTCAAAAAAATATGGGGCTGACGGTCTTCCTGAAGACACCTTGACCATACATTTTACTGGTTCTGCGGGGCAAAGTTTTGGTTGTTTTACTACCAAAGGACTCCATTTGGAAACGATTGGAAACTGCAATGATTACTTTGGCAAAGGCCTTTCGGGTGCTCGACTTGTTGCCCGAATCCCTGATGGCGTTTCTTATAAAGCCGAAGAAAATATCATTATCGGTAATGTTGCCCTCTATGGTGCAACAGCTGGTGAGGCCTACATCAATGGAATTGCTGGTGAGCGTTTTTGTGTTCGTAATTCTGGTGCAACAGCAGTTGTTGAAGGCATCGGGGATCACGGTTGTGAATATATGACTGGCGGTATCGCTGTTATTCTCGGAGAGTTTGGGCGTAATTTTGCTGCCGGAATGAGTGGTGGAGTTGCTTATTTATATTCTCCTGATGGTACTTTTGATGAGCGCAACTTTAATATGGAAATGATCGGACTAGAAGACCCTTCTGTTGATGATCTCGACCATCTAGAAGAGCTGATCAACAAGCATGTCAAATACACAGCGAGTAACAAAGCAACTGCAATTCTCAGCAATTGGGAAGCAGAGAAAAAGAATTTTATCAAGGTCATGCCAACGGACTACAAAAAAGCGCTTGCTCGCTTGGCAGAAGAGGCCAAACAAGAAGTAAACTAATATGGGAAAACTAAGAGGATTTTTAGAGTACGACCGGATTGACGAGGCAAACATAGCTGTCGCTGACCGAGTCAAGAACTACAAGGAATTTACGGTTCATCCTGGTGAAGAAAAGTTACAAGATCAAGGAGCACGTTGTATGGATTGTGGGGTTCCATTTTGTCACAGTGGCTGTCCACTTGGCAATATGATTCCTGACTTTAACGATGCTGTTTATCAGAATGATTGGCAGAAAGCGCTTCGAATTCTACATTCTACAAACAATTTCCCAGAGTTTACAGGCCGACTATGCCCAGCGCCATGTGAGGCAGCCTGTGTATTGGGGATTATCAATCCGCCTGTTTCGATTGAAATGATTGAAAAATACATCGTTGAGCGTGGATTTAAAGAAGGATGGATTCAGGCAAACCCACCCAAAAATAGAACGGGAAAAACCATTGCCGTTGTCGGATCGGGTCCAGCCGGATTGGCTGCTGCCCAACAACTCAACAGAGCGGGACATACTGTCACGGTTTTTGAACGAGATGAAAAAGTCGGTGGATTGCTGCGATATGGAATCCCTGATTTCAAAATGGAAAAACATATCATCGAACGTCGTGTGTCTATCCTAGAAGATGAAGGTATTGTCTTCAAAACAGGGGTTGAGGTTGGTAAAAACTACAGTGTAGAAGAGCTCAAGAATTTTGATGCTGTTGTCCTTTGTGGCGGTGCAACCATTCGCAGAAGGTTACCCATTCCTGGGTCAGATGCCAAAGGAGTTGTACAGGCGATGGACTTTTTACCAAAAAGCAACCGATGGGTTGACGGACTGACAGATGTCGATCCTGAACTTCACGCACAAGGCAAAAACGTCATTGTGATTGGTGGTGGAGATACGGGTTCTGACTGTATTGGTACCTCAAACCGCCAAGGAGCGGCGAGTGTGACCAATTTTGAAATCATGCCACGACCTGCTGATGACCGAACAACTGAACACCCTTGGCCCTACTGGCCTTTTAAGCACAAAACCTCCTCCTCACATGAAGAAGGAAGTGAGCGTGAGTTTAGCATCATGACAAAGGAGTTTGTAACAGATGATGACGGCAGACTATCTGGTCTTAAAACCGTGCACGTGCATTGGGAAAAACAAGAAGGAGAAAGACCAAAGCTTGTGGAAGAGCCCAATTCTGAAAAAGAGTGGCCTTGCGACCTTGCTTTACTCGCTCTTGGATTTACGGGACCTGAGCCAACTTTGGCTGAGCAACTCGGCATTCAACTGGACGAACGCTCAAATATCAATGCAGACACTAAGTCATATCAGACCAATGTTCCAAACATCTTTGCTGCAGGGGATATGCGACGTGGTCAGTCTTTGATTGTATGGGCAATTTCTGAGGGTAGAGAAGCTGCCTATCAAGTCGATAAATTTTTGATGGGTACTACACAACTCCCAACAAAAACTCAAGGAGATTTACCGAGTCATCCATAAATTTTATTGAAAAAAATTCCAGACAATCCCAAATCGTAAAATAAAATCCCGATACGGATAATCTGGTGCTGCCAATCTGTTGTTACCGTTCCATGCTGCACCTAAGTTTTCAGCATTAAAATACAGTCGTGTTTGCTGGATTTTCGCATTAAAAAAGGCACTAAACAAAGGTTCTCCTCCGATTTTAACGGCATCTTGTACCACATAGTCGGAAAGTATGGGGCTATAGGCATCTGCATAGAACGAAGAATAGTATTTGACTGTCGCTCCAATTTGCACAAAGGCCGCTTTGCGAAACCACTCATCAGCATAGGAAATGGTTGATCTCCCCAAGAAATCTGGAAGATGAATCGGAGCCTTGTCGTCAACTTGCTGGAACTGAATGTTTGTGTCTAATGAAAACACCCCTAAAGACAAGCGATTGTCCCAACGCGCTTTTAGCAGTTGTATCGTTTCATTCCATTGTTCAGGGCTTGCAAACAAAGACCCTTTTTCCAAGTCTTGTTGAAAATAGGCATAGTTGTCGAGCGTTGTCAAAGAAACCGAAAACAAGCCAAGTTTTGGTGCATCCAAAGTCGAGAAAAGGGTGGATCGATTGGTCTTAAGCATACTTTTCTGCCAGATAAAAGATGCATAGCTGCTGTGATAATTGAGCAAGGTAAGTCGAGGGGAATAGGTCTCCCAACGAAAACCGCCTTGCAAACGAACTTTTACAATCTTTGGGAAAGAAGCGGTTAGCTGGGCATAACTCCCCAACTGATTATCGTCTGCTGACTGCTCAAAATGAAACTTCAATTGACTGTCATGTAATGAAAACCCGAGCTTTGCACCCACGGCAATACCAGACTCATTGACCTCACGGTCAAGGGTCGTGTGTACGTTGTTGTAGCTGTATTGCAAAGCCGATCCATAGGCCTCGATTTGACCCCATTTTGATTGTTCAAAAAGCGCATATACATCATGTCTTGTGGTTGTGTAGTGCACCATGTCTTTTGGGGTTGTATAGCCCTCTGCTAGCGTTCCAAACCCTTCCACTGCCGATTCCTGATCAAAGGTGTGTCGTTGCGAATCGGTTTGTATGCGGTGCCCTAGGCGAAGTACAGGTACTGGAATCGAGTCGGATGTCATAATCAGTGCATAGTCCTGCTCTAGCAAATAGCTTTTTCCTGTAAAAAAATGAGTTGCATTTTGAAACTTGACCGACAGACGAGCCCGATCTTCAAATTCTGTGATTTTGTCCGTGTAGTTTTGTAGGGATACATCATCTAGCCCGCCATTTTCTTGTTGTTCGATTTTTTGGTTTGCCATCTGAAATCGCAATCGATACCTGCGATTTGGGTTTTCATACCAGGTTGAAAAACGAAGCTGACTCACCCCAGACAAATTGTGTTGGTAATGGCCAAGGGAGCGATGACCCCGATAGGCAATCGCATAATTCATACGTGGGCTGAGGTTTGCTGTGATCAGCACATCGGTAGATTGACCTTGCTGAAATGCCGTTTTAAAATACATTTCGGTCAGTGGCGTTGGCACATGGTAATAGGAAACCTCATGGGGCTGAAACATTTGATGGGATTTTGCACGAAAGCCAGCCATTGGTAAAATCGACTGCGGTCCCGACTGCACTGACAGATAGTTGACGGTTTGACCTGAGTTGGCAAACGCCAAGTGTTCAAAATCGTCCTTTCG
>JAKMFI010000039.1 GCA_022425505.1 Flavobacteriaceae bacterium
TGGGCTATCTGTTTCGTCGGTTACTTCCCCACCACTTGGATCAAAACCAGTGGCAATTGCTGTGTTAATGATACTCCCTCTATACCGATCTGCATCTGTTATGAAGTAAGACCCGTTGAACTCATAAATGTTTCCAGCTTCGATATCAACAGAGCTCCAAGACGATGGAGAAGTCAATGACATTGCATTTCCTTCATTGTCAACCATGGTATCTACAATGTTTACACCTGTTAAGGATACATTCCCTGTATTGGTTACCGTAATTGTGTACTGGATGGTATCTCCAGGTCCAGTTAAGGTATCCCCATCGTCAGTGACTGTTGCCGTTTTGGTGACTTCAAGTGATGGTTCTGCATTGATCAAGGTAACCACTGCATCGTCGATTTCATCAGAAACAGCTGTGTTATCTGCATCGTTAGCAGTTGCTGTAACAGAAGCGATATTAGACACTCCACCTGTATCTATTACTGGTTGGGTAACAGTAAATGTGGCTGTAAAGGTGACTTCTTCACCAACTTGTAAGGTTGCGACACTTGTACTTGGGTCAGCTGTGAAGGTTGTGCTAGCACCCAAAGACGAGCTTGTGAATGTTGGGCCTGTTGTCAATGAAATCAAATCACCATCTAGGTCTGACAACTCATCATCAATGACCACTCCATTGAGTTCAGAATTTCCAGTGTTTTTGACCTTAATCGTATAGGTTATGACATCGCCCACCTCAAAATCTCCTGACCCAGGTGATGCTGTTTTGGTGATGAGAACTGATGCCGACTGCGCAATGCTCGTCACTGTATCATCATTTACCAAGGATGTATCTGGATCATCACTTCGGGCTACGACATCATTTCCATTTGGATCTTTAGCAGTTGCGTTGATAAAGTTGGATACACTACCTGTGTTGACAGTCGCTTGACTCAATATATAGAAGCCTGTCAGCTCTCTTGACTCACCAGCAGCAAGTGTAAAGCTTGGCCATGGTGTTAGATCACCTGCATTGTGGTTAGGTGATGACAAGTAAATTGTAGTGTTGTTGCCAGAGCGTAGATTGTCTTCTAGCACTATATTCGAAACAGTTACTTCACCGGTATTTGTAACGACTACTGTGTACTCAATTAGGTCTCCTGCACCGGCTTCAGTATCTCCATCATCAATCAGCTTGTCCTGCTTAGTGACTTTAATCGATGCAAATAGATCTGCCTCTACAACCGTTGGATCCTGATTTGAAGTCGTGTCATTTGGATCATCACTAATCGCTGTGATATCATCTGTGCCGTTTGGCGTGTCTCCAGTAACAGTTACTACGTTACTTATACTTCCTGTTAGCGCCGCTGTTGAACCAATCGTGTAATATGGCGTGTAGGTCTGAACATCACCCGGAGCGAGACTCGCAATCGTCCACTGATTGGTCGGATCACTGGTCATCACAAGATCATTGCCCGCTCCATCGGTAAGTTCATCAACAACAGCCAAGTCCGTCAGCGTCACATTACCGGTGTTTGTAATTGTGATGGTGTAGTCAATAATATCGTCTGCGCGAACAACTCGATCTGCAATGTCTGCATCACCGACATGTGTTACAGATGCTGTCTTGGTAACCGTTATGGCTGGGCTCTGGGTGATCGTTGTGACGACTGGATCGTCTATCGTCGCATTTACTGCTACTCCATCGGTATCATATCCAACTACACTTGCTGTGTTCGATACGCCTGCTGCATCGATTGCTGGCTGGGTTATTGTAAACGTTGTTTTATAGGTTACTGCCTCTCCGATTTGTAAGGTTGGCTCGGTTGGGAAGCTCGTAGATGTGTCTGTTGAACTGTCAAACGCTGGCGCTGCATCTAATGATAAACTTCCACCGCCGATGGCTGTCAGTGTATCTGTTATGTTGATGCCTGTCAGTGCTGTGTTGCCTGTGTTGGTCACAACAATGGTATAAGTAATCTCATCATCCTTATCTATCGTTGTATTGCCATCAATCTGATTTATCGATGAAGCCTTTGTAATCGATATCGATGGGATCGGTGCAATGTCCACTACGGCCTCGTTACTTGTTACACTTAGTGTGGCATCAGTACCCGTTAGTGGGGTGGCTGCTGTGGCAATGGCTGTGTTGATCACCTTGCCACTGCTAGC
>JAKMFI010000064.1 GCA_022425505.1 Flavobacteriaceae bacterium
GAGTCTGAACCTTTTTTTAAGCGCTTTTAACTAAGTAAATTTGTGCTCCAAAACAACCAATTCATCATGTCAACTGACATCAAGATCCGAAAAGGTCTTACCCTCCGACTCAAGGGGGCTCCTACCAACACGCTCAAGACCGCATCACCATCTACACATTTCGCTTTAAAACCTACCGATTTTCATGGTGTTTTTCCCAAACTTGTGTGTAAAGAGGGAGATGCAGTTCAAGCTGGCCAGCCGATTTTTTATTCTAAATATCAAGACAGTATTCAATTTGTTTCTCCAGTCAGCGGGACAGTCAAAGAAATTAAGCGGGGTGCAAAACGAAAGGTGCTTGAGATTGTGATCTCTGCCGACAAAAAACAACAATCGGTTACGCACAAACTTCCGTCATTGGATAAGATTACGCCCGAGCAAATTAAAGAGCAATTGCTAATATCAGGAAATTGGCCGTTTATCAAGCAACGTCCCTATGATATCGTTGCCAATCCCAACTCTACGCCAAAGGCGATTTTTGTCAGTGCCTTGGCTACGGCGCCTTTATCTGCTCAATACGATGTGGTTTTGGAAGGACAACAGGACGCGTTTCAATTGGGAATTGACATGTTGTCAAAACTTTCGCCAAATTTACATTTGAGTATCGGAGCCAAAGAGTCCAGTCAAATCGCACAGACAAAAAACTGTACAATACATCGGATTAAAGGACCTCACCCAGCAGGGAATGTTGGCGTTCAAATACATCACATCGACCCGATTAATGCTGGTGAAACGGCATGGGTGGTTGGTGCCGAGGATGTGGCAAATATTGGTCGATTTTTTCAAACTGGCGTTTTTGATGCGTCTCGCACACTTGCAGTTGTGGGTCATCCCTTGAACACGCCTTGTTACTACAAATCAACAATTGGCGCATCGCTCGAACCATTACTCGACGATGTGGGTGCAGAGAACCTTGCTACATTGCGCGTAATCAACGGAGATGTGTTGACGGGCACAGCTACCTCAGCCAATGGGTATGTTGGTTATTACAACAATACATTATCCGTACTTCCCGAAGGGAATCGATATCGTATGTTTGGTTGGTTACCTTTTGCAGGGCCCAACTTACACAGTATGTCCAACACATCACTTTCTTGGTTATTTCCCAAAAAACAATATACCCCCGATACCAATTTGAACGGAGAAGAACGTGCCCTTGTGGTTACTGGTGAAATGGAGCGTGTATTCCCCATGGATATCTACCCCATGCAGCTACTCAAAGCATGTATGGCGAATGATATTGAAAAAATGGAGCAACTTGGTATTTACGAGGTTGCCCCCGAAGATTTTGCATTGATCGACTATGCGAATTCTTCCAAAATTGAGGCGCAAGCGATTATTCGCGATGCGTTGGATTTGATGAATAAAGAAGTAGGTTAATCTAAAGCTATGATGTTAAGAAAACAAATTGACCGATTAAAAAAACCATTTGCAAAAGGATCGAAATTCGAGCGATTCGCACCCGCTGTCAATGCCTTCGACACCTTTTTGTTTGTACCCAACCACACAACTGAAAAAGGCGCTCACATTCGAGATGCCGTTGATCTAAAGCGTACAATGGTAACCGTTATTATTGCACTTATTCCTGCCTTGATCTATGGAATTTATAATACAGGTTATCAATATTATATTCAAACAGGGGAGGCCTTTACTTTTCTGGATGCTTTCCTGCATGGATCGTTTAAAATTCTCCCGATGATTGCCGTTTCCTATGGCGTTGGACTTGCGATCGAATTTGCTTTTGCGGTCTATCGCGGACATGAAGTCAACGAAGGATATCTGGTAACGGGACTTTTAATTCCCATGATTATGCCAGTTGATATTCCTTTATGGATGGTTGGATTGTCAGTTGCCTTTGCGGTCTTTATTGCCAAAGAGGCATTTGGAGGAACCGGAATGAATATTCTCAACCCTGCACTTACAGCTCGTGCTTTTGCCTTTTTTGCATATCCAACCTATATGTCTGGAAACAAGGTATGGGTTTCTGAGGCGAGTAATGTAGATGGCATTTCGGGAGAAACGATATTGGGTTCTCTCGCCTCTGGTGTAAATGTTGATTACAGCATGTTTGAGATGTTTAGTGGTGCCATACCTGGATCGATAGCAGAGACGTCTACCTTATGGGTTTTGGTTGGAGCTGCGATTCTCATCTTTACAGGTGTAGGAAGCTGGCGCATTATGCTCGGCGGTGTGATTGGAGCTGCTGCGATGGGCTTTTTATTCAATCTATGGGGTGCCAACACCTTGATGCAGTTTGATTGGATGAACCACTTGATTGTCGGTGGATTTGCCTTTGGAATTGTCTTTATGGCGACCGACCCAGTTTCTGCAGCACAAACTGTTCGCGGAAAATGGATCTATGGGATTCTTGTGGGGATATTATGTATACTAATTCGTGTCTTTAATCCTGCTTATCCTGAAGGAGTGATGCTAGCCATTTTATTGATGAATGTCTTTGCACCAACGATTGATCACTATGTGGTGCAAGCCAACGTCAATCGAAGACTAAAAAGAAAACAACACAGTGCAACTGTGCAAACTGCTTAATGATGAATAGAGATTCTAACGCTTACACTTTTGGATTTGCCGCTGCCATGGTGGTTGTGGTCGCTTCTGTACTGGCTTTTACCGCAAGTTCTCTCAAGGACTTACAGCAAGAAAATGTCCGTAAAGAAAAAATGCAAAACATACTCGCAACGATTGGCATTGAAACCGATCGCGAAGGGGCTGAAACCCTCTTCAATGATCACATTGTATCTCAACTTGCCCTGCGAAATGACGGTACAGTCGATGAAGACGTTGATCCTTTCTCAGGAATCAAACTCGCCTTGGAATTGAAAAAAGACCCAATCGATCAGCGTTTCCCACTCTATTTGGCAAACGTACAGGACGTGTCATATTACATTATTCCCTTGCGCGGTTCTGGGCTATGGGATGCCATTTGGGGCTATGTTGCTCTGGAGTCCGATCGGAATACGATCAAAGGAGCTGTGTTTGATCACAAAGCTGAAACTGCTGGTTTGGGTGCTGAGATCACCCAGCAATGGTTTATGAATCGCTTTGTCGGAGAAAAGGTATTTGACAATGATGGCAAATTGGTTGGCATCTCCGTTTCCAAAACAAACAACGATCCAAAAGACCTTGATAAAAACGACCATGAGGTTGATGCGATATCGGGGGCGACAATCACAGGTGATGGTGTTTCAGATATGATCATGGAACGTCTGACACATTATCAATCCTACCTAACACAAAACCAAACCACAACAGCAATTGCTGTAAATGACTAATCGATATGTCTAAAAAAACAAACAAACCACTTGTTCTTTTTGTCGCAAAGGAGAAAGAGCCCTTGTTTTCAAAAAAGAACAGGGCGCTACTCACAGACCCTTTAGACGATAACAACCCCATTACCGTTCAGGTACTGGGTATTTGTTCTGCCTTAGCGATTACCGTTCAGCTTGAACCAGCAATCGTGATGACTATCTCTGTGATTGCCGTGATGGGTGCGAGTAACGTGATCGTTTCTCTGTTGAGAAATCTGATTCCGAATCGTATTCGAATCATCGTACAGCTGGTTGTCGTTGCGTCGATGGTAATTCTTGTCGATCAGATTTTACGTGCTTATGCATATGACGTGAGCAAGCAGCTATCGATATTTATCGGGCTGATTATCACAAACTGTATTGTTATGGGACGTCTGGAGGCCTTTGCTTTGGGCAATGGCGTTTGGAAGTCTCTTTTAGACGGTGTTGGAAATGCTGCTGGATATGGTTTTATGCTCATATTGGTTGCGTTTTTTAGAGAACTTTTTGGATCGGGTAAGCTATATGGTTACCAAATCATTCCAGAATCTTTCTACGAAATGGGATATGTCAACAACGGCTTTATGTTGCTCTCTCCTATGGCGCTCATTACCGTTGGCGTTATCATTTGGCTACAGCGTGCGCGCAATCGCAAACTCATTGAAAAAGGATAAACCATGGATTACGTAAACTTATTTGTACGAAGTATTTTTATTGAGAACATGGTTTTTGCCTATTTCTTAGGCATGTGTTCTTATCTCGCAGTTTCCAAAACTGTAAAAACTGCGGTTGGACTTGGCCTTGCTGTCGTATTTGTCTTGTCGATTACCGTTCCAATCAATTATTTGCTAGATAGCTATTTGCTTCGACCAGGAGCTTTGCTATGGCTCGATGCAAGTTATGCAGATGTTGACTTGAGCTTTTTGAGCTTTATCATGTTTATTGCGGTGATTGCTTCCATGGTACAGCTTGTTGAAATGATTGTTGAAAAATTTGCACCAGCACTCTATGGTGCTCTTGGAATCTTTTTACCACTTATCGCTGTAAACTGTGCGATACTCGGGGGGAGCTTATTTATGCAGCAAAAGGATTTTGCAGGCATTGGGGAATCCGCAATTTACGGAGCGGGATCTGGAATTGGCTTTTTCTTGGCCATTCTTGCAATTGCTGCTATTCGCGAAAAGATTGCCTATTCTAACATACCAGCGCCTTTGCGTGGGTTGGGAATCACATTTATAATAACAGGTCTCATGGCCATTGGGTTTATGAGTTTTATGGGGATTAAGATTTAAGCATTATGGATATTACAGTTGTTCTTTCTAGTGTAGTTGTTTTTATGGTAATCGTGTTCCTATTGGTTGGAATGCTATTGGGGGTCAAAGCCAAGTTGCTTCCTTCGGGACCAGTAAAACTGATGATTAATGGGTCTCAAGATGTTGAGGTTGGCTCTGGGAGTACGCTTCTGACTACGCTAGGAAATAATAAAATCTTTTTACCATCAGCTTGTGGTGGAGGGGGAACTTGCATTCAGTGTAAATGTATTATCAAAGAGGGTGGAGGTGAGATACTCCCCACAGAAGCACCCCACTTTTCCAGAAAAGAAATAGCAGAGGGGTGGCGCTTGGGCTGCCAAGTCAAAGTCAAGCAAGACATGGTTATCGAAGTACCTGAAGAGGTGTTTGGAATTAAAAAATACGAAGCTACCGTGGTTCGTAACTGGAACGTGGCTTCGTTTATCAAAGAGTTTGTCGTTGCGATTCCTGAGGAAATGGACTATAAGGCAGGGGGCTATATTCAAATTGAAATCCCGCAATGTGAAATTCCATATAAAGACATTGATATTTCTGCTCACCCTGAGGAGCACCCTGATGACGCCAACAAGTTTAAACTCGAATGGGACAAGTTTGGCCTTTGGGATCTCAAGATGAAAAATACAGAGGTTGTTGAGCGTGCTTACTCGATGGCTTCCTACCCAGCTGAAGGAAAAGAGATTATGCTCAATGTACGTATCGCTACGCCCCCATGGGATCGAAATAAAAATGCATGGATGGATGTTAACCCAGGTGTTGCATCGTCCTATATTTTCTCGAAAAAACCTGGAGATAAAGTAACAATTTCAGGTCCTTACGGTGAGTTCTTCATCAACCACTCCGAATCTGAAATGTTGTATGTTGGGGGAGGTGCAGGAATGGCACCAATGCGTTCTCACTTGTATCACTTGTTCCGTACACTCAAAACTGGTCGTAAGGTTACGTTTTGGTATGGTGGTCGTTCACGTCGTGAGTTGTTCTATGTCGATCATTTCCGTGCTTTGGAAAAAGATTTTCCGAACTTTAAATTTTATGTTGCACTTTCCGAGCCTCTAGAGGAAGACAATTGGAATGTGAAGGACAATTTGGACGCTGATGGGGATGGTTTTATTGGATTTGTTCACCAAGTTGCGATCGACCAATATCTCAACCACCACGAGGAGCCAGAGGATATTGAGGTGTATTTCTGTGGACCACCATTGATGAATATGGCGGTAGAGAAAATGGCCGAAGACTTTGGCGTTCCGCCAGAAAATGTTCGATTTGACGACTTTGGCGGATAAGCCCTCAGAACAAGAATTACATCAATTGGCGATGAAAACAGTGGGTGATGACCTCATCGCGCAAGGGTACGAATTTGTTGCGGTCAATAGTGAACTCAAAAAAGATCCTCAGTTTGTTTGTAAAAAAGAAAAACAACTCATTTTTGTCGTGGTAAAGGCAACTGTATATCCCGCCAACCCAAAGGATTTCGATCAAGAACTTCTCGACAAAATCAAAGCCCACGCAGAGAAATACGACGCCTCAGTCTGTTTTGCTGGAGTAGGATTTGCGCGAGCTGACAATTACGACTTACCTTTGATAAAGTCTAAACCCTATGCGATCAATTATGAAGGTCTTCAAGACATATAGTCTAATCATTGTTATCGTTCTCGCTGGGTGCACGTCCAAAACAGAATACCAACGTGTTTCGGGCTATGCCTTAGGGACAACCTATAACATCACCTATTTTGATACTAAAGTCAATCCCGAACTACTACCAGCGATCGATTCTGTTTTTTATGTTTTAAACAAATCGATGTCAACCTACATAAAAAATTCTGATATCTCCAAAATCAATCGGGGGGATGACCAAGTGGTTGTCGATCATCATTTCAAAACGGTTTTTAATGCCGCAAAAGCGGTCTTTACAGCTACCCAAGGTTTTTTTGACCCAACGGTGGGGAGTCTTGTCAATGCCTACGGTTTTGGCCCCGAAGAGGGTTTGGCGACACTCACAGCCTCTGATCGAGATCGCTTGCTAGCTCTAACAGGATTTGAAAAAGTTACACTACATGAAGAAGGTCGTATTGACAAGTCCAATCCTAATATTTACTTAGACTTTAATGCCATCGGCAAAGGCTATGCAGTTGATGTGTTATCATCGATGATGGAAAATCGGTTTGGCTATACCAACGCTCTTGTTGAGATCGGTGGTGAGCTCCAAGCTAAAGGCAAACATATTCTTAAAAACAGCCCATGGACTGTTGCGATTGATGCCCCCAATGAGGATGTAGCAGAAAGGAATTTGCTACGAACACTCTCTCTTGAAAATCAGGCCTTGGCGACATCTGGAAATTATCGGAAATTCCGAATCGACGAGAAGGGCAACAAGTACGTACACACGATTAATCCTTTTGATGGCACGGCATGGCCATCTAAGGTGCTGAGTGCCTCGGTCATTGCATCAGACTGTATGACTGCGGATGCTTATGCCACGGCCTTGATGTCGATGCCCATATCGAAGATTGAAACATTATCCTTGGATGAGATTGAATATATGTTGGTTCTTGCAGGGGATAATGGGAACTATGATATTCAACGTAGCCAAGGATTTCCTTCGCTCAATTTACCTTAGTACAAATCGGAATGATTTCGTCTGCTGGCACTGCATAGCGTCTCTGTTCTTCTGAAGTAAGTTGCTCAGCATAAGCCAGCATCTTTACTTGAAAGCCAACTTGCTCAAGTCTCTCTTGATAGTCTTTGCCATAGATTCGAACGTGATCATATTGTCCAAAAACTTGGGCGCGCTCTTTGGGGTCTGTAATGCGATCGTCTTCAAAGGTGCTTTGATCGAGGCGTAAGGGAACCTGCAGAATGGCAGTTCCTCCGGTTTTAAGCACGCGAAAAATCTCTTGCATGGCGATTTTATCGCTGGGGATGTGTTCCAAGACATGGTTGCAAACGACCCAATCAAACTGTTGATCGGAAAAGGGGAGGTTACAGATATCGGCTTGTACATCGGCGAGGGGAGAGTGCAAGTCAGAAGTGATATAGCTTCGGTGGTTTAGCTGTCGAAAGCGTTTGACAAAGGCTTGCTCGGGGGCGATATGTAAGACATCAGCAGCACGATCGAAAAAGTCGGTTTCTCGGTCAAAATACAACCACAACAGTCGATGTCTTTCAAGTGAAAGAGTTCCCGGGCTCAGCACATTTGGCCGTTGTTTTTGGTAGCCATAGGGTAAAAACTTAAGATAGGATTTCCCGTTTATTGGATCGGTAAATCCCTTGCCACGATACCACAAGTCGAGTAGGGGATATAGCCATTGGCTCGCTCGTATCAGTAGAGGACGAGGGAAGAGACGCAATGCAAAACGAAACAAGGCACTCACTTGCTCAATGGTTTTGTTCGAAAGCGATCTTCTTCATCACTTTGAATGCCAAGTGCTTGATAAACATAATCAAAAGTGGAGAGCAATTCAGGTTGACCATCAACAATGGCAATATTGTGCTCAAAATGCGCACTTGGTTTACGGTCTGCAGTCAGGATTGTCCAGCCATCGGAAAGCTGATTGATTTTGTGAGTTCCCATATTGATCATGGGTTCAAGGGCGACGACCATTCCCTCTTGAAAGGCCTTGCCGCTCCCTCGTCGTCCGTAGTTTGGCATTTCTGGTTTTTCGTGCATTGTTTTACCTAGACCATGTCCGACCAACTCCCGAACAACCCCATAGCCATAGGACTCCACATATTGCTGTATGGCATGACCAACATCGCCGACTCGTTTGCCGACACAAAATTGCTCAATGCCAATATACAAGGATGACTTGGTTACGTTGAGTAGCTGCTGGGTTTCTTTATCGATATCCCCAACTGCAAAAGTATAGGCATGGTCGCCGTAATATCCATTTTTTAATGCGCCGCAGTCGATTGAAACGATATCACCATTTTCTAATGGTTTGTTATTAGGAATGCCGTGTACCACTTGAGCATTAGGGCTCACACAAAGGGTATTGGGAAAATCGTATAGTCCAAGAAAACCGGGCTCTGCGCCATGATCGCGGATAAAGGTTTCGGCAAGACCGTCGAGATATAATGTCGTTACACCGGGTTTGATTTCACCTGCGAGCATGCCCAAAGTCCTGGACACCACGAGCGCACTCTCTCTGATCAATTCGACTTCCTCAGCTGTTTTTTGCAAAGCCATTTCTAAAAATCATATGCGTGCTTATAGCCCTTGTATTGTAAAATGTCGAGGATATCTTGCTCTAAAGAAATGATCGGAAACTCAACAATCCGATTGATTTCCTCGCCGTCTTTTGAAAAGACAAACGTGGGAACGTTGGTAACGCCTGCCTGTTCAGCACTCCCATCGTGGCTGACTTTATCCTCGTTTAGGCCAACTATCGTTTGGACTTGGTCATTGTCTTCAAGAGCGTCTATGATTTTAAAAAAACCAGGCACTTCCTGCTGACTGTCTTCACACCAAGTGCCCATGTAAATCGTTACCTCGATATCATCAAACAAAGAATCGATTTGTGAAACCAGTGCTTCGTTTAAAGGGTGTGCATTGTAGTTTTCTACAAACCAACTGTTGTGGGTGCTGTTTTCCAATTGGTCTCTGCTGAATTCTCCAAAAGATTGGAATGGCGTTGTGCATGCCACAAAGCCAAAAATGCAAAATAGATATAGGATATTATTTTTCATACCATCACAGTAAAGAATTTGCTGTCATTTCAGCTGGTTTTTCTACACCCATAAGGTCTAGGATTGTCGGTGCAATATTCCCCAAATTACCATTTTTTATGGATTTGTGCTTATCATCGATCAAAATCATGGGAACGGGATTGGTTGTGTGTGCGGTGTTGGGGGATCCGTCGGGATTGATCATCGTTTCACAATTGCCGTGATCGGCGATAATCAGCACGCTAAAACCACCCGCTTTGGCGGCTTCAACCACATCCTTTGCACAGGTATCAACCGTTTCGCAAGCTTTGATAGCCGCCTCCATACTGCCAGTATGTCCAACCATATCGGGATTGGCAAAGTTGAGGCATACAAAATCTGTTTCTTGGTTACGGAGTTTGGGAACGATGGCGTCTCTCAACTCATAGGCACTCATCTCTGGCTGTAGGTCATAGGTTGCAACTTTGGGCGAGGGACATAGAATGCGTTCTTCGTCTTCAAATGGCTCTTCTCGTCCGCCGTTAAAGAAAAAGGTTACGTGGGGATATTTTTCTGTTTCCGCAATGCGGATTTGCTTTTTTCCTGCTTTGGCAAGAATTTCCCCAAGGGTATTGGTCACATTGTCCTTGTCAAAAACAACGTGAACCCCCTTAAAAGAGTCATCATAATTGGTCAGTGTTACAAAGTGAAGGTCTTGTTTTTTCATATCGTAATCCCCAAAATCTTGCTGATGCAGTGCTTGTGTCAATTGTCGTCCTCTATCCGTTCGGAAGTTAAAAACCACCACTACATCGCCAGCTTGTATGGTCGCTAAGGGTTGATTGTCTGCTCCAACGCCAACAAGTGGTTCGATAAACTCATCCGTAGTGCCATCTGCATAGCTATTTTGCATAGCTTCAACAAAATCAGTTGTTGATTTGCCTTTCCCATGAATCAACAAATCATATGCTTTTTTGACGCGCTCCCAACGCTTATCTCGATCCATGGCATAGTAGCGTCCAACGACAGATGCGATTTGAGCATTGTGGGCAGCACAGCTTTCTTGCAACTCTTTGATAAAACCTGCTCCGGATTTGGGGTCAACATCGCGACCATCGGTAAAGGCATGGACATAGACATCGGGAACTTCGGCAAACTTCGCAGCACGAACCAATCCTTTGATGTGATTGATATGAGCATGTACGCCACCGTCCGAGACCAAACCGAGAAAATGAAGTTTGACCTTGTTTTCTTTGGCAGTTTTGAAAGCTTCTTGCAATACGGGCTCGTCTTTTAGCGTATCCTTGTCAACAGCCATATTGATTTTGGCAAGGTCTTGATAGACCACTCGACCAGCACCCAAGTTGACGTGCCCAACCTCACTGTTACCCATCTGTCCGTTGGGAAGTCCAACATCCATACCGTCTGTGCGGAGGGTGGCGTGGGGATTGCTCTTGTACAAAGAATCGATAAAAGGCGTGTGCGCTTGGTCAATCGCAGATACAGAAGGGTCTGGAGAGATTCCCCAGCCATCCAAAATCATCAGTAGTGCTTTCATGCTGCAAAGATAAGTAGAACCCAGCGAAAGCAACCCGGATTGTCAGTCAAATAATGCAGGATTTATATCAAGAAGATGCTCTACTGTATAGCTTGTAAAAAATTCCGTATCTAAAAACTCACGCCCGAGCAATTGCTCATCTTTTGCAATTTCTGAAATCGCGTGATTTGTCAAGATTTCCAAATATGCTTTTGAAAGAGAGTGGTAGGTATAGTGCCATGGCTCATGAGCAAAGCCCTTGCGGTTGGGATGGTCTGTATAAACTTCCAAAAAGCCATAGTCTGCTGCATTTTGGTTCATCCAAGAACGGAGTGCACTCGACGGGCCATCGCCATAAAATTTTTCTACCAATAACACATCACCTGACTGCGGATTGGCATTGTCGATGATATCGATGTCTGTACCCCAGTGGTGACGAGAGGTTCCTGGCAAGGTTGAATAGGTAATGATTTCCTGAATCGCATCTTTAGCTGAAAGGCCTTGGGAGATCAACGTGCTGTACTTGGCATTCCATATTTCCCGTTGCCGATGATAGCTGCGATGAGCAGACACCGCCTTGATATCGACACCTACTTTGGAAGCTGCCTTGCGCATTTGTTCATAGGCCTTATAGACTTCTTCCTGCATATTACCAACGAGTGAAGGTGATGTTTTTCCCAACACCAAAAAGGGATCGATATGTTGTGCAGAAGTATGCATCGTCACACACAAAAATAAACCCTTTAACAGTGCTTTCATAATAGCTGTTTTTTCATCACATAGTGTGGTCCAAATATAGGAACCTCAAACTCAGATCCCTCAATACGATACCCCATCTTCAAATAAAAGCCAGAAGCTCCTTTTCGGGCATTCATCCACAACAGATGAAAACCACAGGATTTTACTTGAATTTCAGCTTCTTTGATCAACAGGCGGCCAACTCCATTGTTTTGGGTCGAGCTGCGTACTGCCATACCCCGGATTTGTCCATTTGGCACGGTGAATGGACCATCTTTGGGGTTGTCTAAAATTGTACATACGCCAAGCAAGGTGTTTTGATCATACGCCCCCAGATGAATCGTAGATTTAAGCTCATCTCCTGATAAAATACAGCTTTCGATTGTCATACCTGGACGTAGCACAGGATGACGGACAATATGAGTGGTTTCTGCGGAAATGGTTTTAATATGTATTTTTGACGATGCCATGCAGAACGTAGAATTCACGTACTTATCAAAGAACAATATAGCACAAATTGTTCCGCTAATGCAAGACTTTACCGCAAACAAGTATTCGGATGAGGTTTTACTCGAGCGATTAAAAGCCATGTTTACCTACGACTATGACTGTGTTGCCGTTTATTTAGAGAATCAACTTATCGGTTTTTGCGGTTTGTGGTATCAAACGCGACATTACTCTGGCAAGAGTTGTGAGCTCGATCATTTTTATATCGACGAGCCCTACCAAGGAAAAGGATATGGCAAACAGTTTCTCGATTGGATCACTGTACAACTCCAAGCCAAAGAGTACGAGGCTATCGAGCTGAATGCCTACAAAGAAAACAAAGCAGGGCATCGTTTTTATGAGCGAGAGGGCTTTGTGCATTTGGGCTTTCATTTTGTGAAGCGCTTGTAAAATTTTGGCATTCACATTCGATTCTCTACCTTTAACGTGAACTCATGCAAAAAGTAATCCCCATATTGGCTCTATTCTGCGTTGTCTTTGCAACTGCCCAACAAGACTATCGCACTTGGTTACGCGGAAAGGTGCTATACCAAGACAGCAGTGTCATCGCTGCCAACATCCTCAATACGAACTCCGAACAAGCCACGATTACGGATGATAATGGAGAATTTGCAATTGAGGTAAAACTCGGAGATGAACTCATTATTTCGTCTGTGCAATATGAAATCCGCGCGCTTATCATCACCAAGGAGATCTTACAACGCAATCGTTTGGTAGTCGATGTAAACGAAAAAATACAAGTTCTCGACGAGGTGGTTGTGAGCCCCACACGCCCAGAAAAGTTTTTGGATTTACAAGAAGAAGAATTTAAAAAGTTCGATTACACTTCTGACAAATCAACTCGTATAGACAACGAAATTCTGCGAAAAAACCAACTCTTCGAAGGAGTTGACTTTGTCAATATCTTCAAGTTGATGTACAAGGCCCTTCGCAAAAAGGATTCCGATGATGGGGGTGGTTCGGCCTACGCGCCAAGTGATGTGATTCGTCAGATCTATCCAGATGTATTCTTTACGGAAGAACTCCAAATTCCTCCAGACCAAATCGGTCTATTTTTGGAGTTTATCGATGACCGATTAGAGGCGAAAGATCTATTGAAAAAGGAAAATGAATTTCAATTGATGGATTTTTTAATCAAACAAAGTGAAAAGTTTGCAAAGGCCCAATAGGAATTTTCTTTGGCTGGTGTGGGTTGTTGGATTTGTGGGATACGCCCAAAACATAGAAGATTTTTCAGGAAAAGTCATTTCAGATTCTCTTGATATTTCGGGGATTCATGTGGTCAACAAAAACAGTGGGTCAACCACCATTACCAATCGGAAAGGAGAATTTTCGATAGGCGCTCAACCCACAGATACGATTCTGTTTTCTGCTGTTCATATCAAGCTGCAGGCATTGGTTTTGGACTCCTTGGTGCTCTCACAACCTGAAATCAATGTGTATATTGAGCATGCTGTCAATGAACTGGAAGAGGTTGTTGTGAAACCCCATAACCTGACAGGAAACCTCGCTGACGATGTTACTGCTGCTCCGCCTCCCCCAATCAATTTTAAAGATGTTGGGATTCCGGGTTTTGAAGGCGAAAGGCGTGAAAAAATACGATATAGCAGCACAGGAAACTTGATTTTAAGCACTTTGCTATTGCCCATCATGCCCTTGGATATTGAAGGGGTGTACAAACAAATCAGTGGCTATAACAAACGACTTCGGCAAAGTCGGAAGCTCAACACACAACTCCAAACGGTGTATCGTATGATTGACTTTTATGGGATCGATTTTTTGCAACGCGAATTCACTTTGGGTGAGGAGGAAGTCTATGGCTTTGTGTTGGCTTGTGTAGAAAACAGTCCAGAGGTACAAACGGATTACTTATACGGCAATCACCCGCTCGTTCTTGAGGGGATGACGCAGTACGCAAACACCCAAACCAAGGAATGATGAACCGAATCTTTGCTTTTTCGTTTGTTGTGTGGTTGCTATTTGTTCAAGCCACGACTCATCCCTATTATGTCAGCACCCTAGAGATTGATTACCGCCCCGATCGATCGGCTTTACAAATCACGATGCGTGTGTTTACAGACGATTGGCAGTTGATGCTCAACACCCACTATGACAAAATTCTTCGCTTGGATCCCGACACGGATACGGAGCAAGTCGTGACCCATTCTGCCGATTACCTTCAACAACATTTGGAATTGAACCTCAATGACACAGATGTTACCCCAAGCGTTTTAGGAAGGGAGTATCAAGACGATCAGTTGGTTCTGTATTTGGAGGTAGCGGGCGTTGCAGAGCTCCAAACCCTAGCGGTGTCCAACCGTATTCTCTTTGCGGAATTGGAAGGTCAGCAAAATATTGTACGGATCAAAACCCCAGCAAAACGAAAAAGCTTTTTGCAAACCCAAGGACGGGCGCGGGATCTGTTTCGTGGTTTTTAAGGGTGTTTATGGCAACGGTTTCGTATAAGCGTAGTGCGGGATTAAATGCACTTCACTTACGGTTAACCACCGTGTTTGTTAATGTTCAATACGTTTAAATTCATCACTTTAGCCCGCTTCTTTTAGAGTTTTTTTTCCACAGTCATAGTACAAGTTGTACAGCCATCACAGTAATAAACACAGTTTCCTAAAATACAAGTTTTGTCTTTTGTGCAAGAACAACCATTGCTGCCAGCACAAGATACATAGGGTCCACTTTGAAAATCAATAAGTTGACTCTCTTTTTCATTATCAAAATTTGGTACCATGGCAGAAATATAAATACCCTTATATTGAAGTAATACTTGAGTAACACTTTCTCGACCTTTAATGGTTATTAGTTCTTCTGCATTATTATATTGGATTGCTGAAAAAGCAAAATCGAAAAATTCATTCAATTCGTCTTTCGCAACGTGTTCAATAAATATTTCATAACCTTTGTGAGTTAGATTACCTGCAGCTATAAATTTTTCACCCAATAATGAACCTGAATCATTATTAATAATTCCGTAAGCAGTTTTTGTTGCATCATCTCCTGATGGTTTACCTATACAAGAATCACTACAAGAATTCTGAAGACACCCATAACCAACCTTTGGATTGTAAAATACTTTACAGCTATTTTTAGCAGAACAGGTACAAGAATAACTTCCAAAACGGGAAAAGCTAGCTCCATTTTTATCATCAAAGAGTAAAAACTGGTAATTTGAAGGTAATTCAATGTCGATTTGGCTGTCAGAAATAGTTTCAATTTTAGTGCCAATAGGTAGGACTATATCATCCATTGCGGTTTCAACTTTCAATATTCTTGTGTTCAAATATGTTTCTTGAATATTAGATTCGATTTGTTGATCCTTGCAGCTATTTAAAATAACTATAGCTGAAGATAATAATATAAATGGAGCGATTATAATTTTTAAATTTCGCATAATTCTATTTTTTCTATCAGTTGTTCAAATTCAGTTTTGGTTGCGTGTAAATAGCACTCAACAATTGAATAAACGCATTGCGTAAACCCAATCTCCCTAAACTGTAAACTAGAAAAAAAGCGAAATCGATTCTTTGATCCGGGTAAACGATTTAGGGCGTTTGTGGTTACAATATAATCATTTTTGTTGAATGATGACTCAACAAAATTGTTTTGGCTTGTCCCTTTTCTGGTAAGGAAATACTTCTTTTATGCCTATTGACAGGTTAGTTTGTGAGTTAAATGCTTTTTAAATGAGACCATAAACATTCCTATTTCAAAAAACATGATGTAATCCAATCCTTTTCGTTACTTTTAACTCCTTTATTTAAAAAAATGTTCAAAATCAAACTTTTTATTTCCTCAATATTATCACTCTGTTTTCTACTTCCCACTTTGGCATTAGCCCAAGAACAAAATCTAGAAGGCCCCAAACAAGGACATACGAATCAAAACAAATTCCGTCAGCTTTACAACGAGTTTTCGACACCCAATTATTATCGAACCGCAAGTGGTGCGCCTGGTCCTGCTTACTATCAGCAACGTGCCGACTATATGATGGACATCAAAATCGATGACGAAACTCAACGCCTATACGGAGAAGAAACCATTACCTATACCAACAATTCTCCCGATGCGTTGGCCTATTTATGGGTACAGCTCGATCAGAATATCCGTAAAAAAGACTCTCCGGCTCTTTTGAAAAACAGCCAGTCTCTGGATCAGGTCTCACAGTTGTCCTCCTTTGCCAATAACC